>JAHDGC010000336.1 GCA_020627865.1 Saprospiraceae bacterium
GTCGTGCCGTCAATCATCCGGATACTCATCATCGCCCCTTTTTCCAGAATACCAAACTCCCGTTGTGCCAGTTCCGACGCAATGATAAATTCCATATCAATATACCGTACCCCACCGGAAATAGCCGTCAGATTGGCCTTACAGGTCAGGTAGTCTCGATCTACAAAATGCTTTCTAATACGGTCGCTGGTCTCGGCAAACAAAACTTTAGCTTCCAGCTCTACCCGAGTCTTTCCCGTAAATTCATCAAACCCGTTAAAAGCAAAGCCACAATCTGCTGCTGGCGGAAAATACATCACGTCCTTTTCCGGATCATACTTCCGGAATTTTTTACCCCCAATAGTTCTATATGCTCCAGCACTTTCAACATTCTCCTTCTGTTCACGCTCGGCAACGGCATCCTTTCCAGTGTCGATATCTGTTGTCGTTTTGAAATATTTGGCCAGCTTTTTATCTCGTTGTGCTTTCTTCATGGGAACCAACCCTTCGGCAAAGCGCACATCTTTCACCGCTTTTTTCCGTTCCGACTTAGCCTTTGTCTCCGTCACTCTCGCCTTAATCAGTTCATCCTCCAAACGCACGATTTCTTCCTGAGAAGTATAATCTCCTTTAAATGCCGCCTTCACCTTTTTCTCCAGCATAAGCGTTTTCTCTTTAGCATTTCTTTCTCTTCGAGTCGCCTTTTTCTCTGTGGTTTTCAGTTCTTCGATCAAGTCTAAGATTTCCTTTGTAGAAATGGCTTCTTCCTCTGCTGTATAGCCCTGTTTTTTATCAGGTTTGGCCGTTTCTGTTTTTTCCTTTTCCGGTGCTTTTACCTTTTTCTTTTTTGGCGGCTTGGCCTTCGTGTTCTTAGATGTCTTTGACTGGCTTGTTTTGGATTTCTTGGACGAACTTTTGGATTTTTTTGTCTTTTCTTTTTTAACCTTTTCCTTTTTAGCTTTTTCGCCCTTACTTTTTTTCTTCTCGGCCTTTCTTTTTTTCTTGGGATCTACAGGGCTTGGCGTTGGGTCAACTTCCTTGTATTTTTTCTTATTCAGAATTTCAACATCCTTCGGATTATTTTTGTCAAAATATTTCCAAGAACCATCCGGATAGACAATAATGGCTTCACCGTTGCTATTCGTCATAACATCCTGTGCAGAAAGATTTTGCACGAAAAAAAAACTAAAAAGAAGGAATACGATAGTTTTAAAATACTTCATTATAAAAATGTTAAACCCCGTTTTATTTATCAAACAACGCAAAATTAAAGAAAGAAAAGCAAACCGTGTAATGTGACAAAGTACAAATTCTTATTTTTTTCGTCAAACATACTACTTCAAGTCTGTGAAAGCCTATATTTGCTTAAAAAAATAACGGGTAATACTTCTAAATGTTTATGATACACACCTAAATACTTTTATTTACACACTATACATTATTTAAACGTCGTAAAGCATTACGATGCTACATTTAATTTAATAAATCAACTTTTTATGAAAAAAACATCCCCCCTTATCTTTATCTTGTTTGTTGCCCTTCTTGCAGGATGTGAACAAGGACAAACGGATAATAGCACCACCCAAACTGCCCCACAAAAAACTGATTTTAAAAAAATTGCGATCTCATATCCAACCACAAGAATGGATTCTACCATTACTGACGACTATCACGGCACCCAAGTCGCTGACCCTTTCCGCTGGCTAGAAGATGACAACTCCGAAGAAACCAAAGATTGGGTCAAAAATCAGAATAAAGTAACGTTTGATTATCTGGCCCAAATTCCTTTCAGGGAAAAATTGGCCAAAAGGCTTGAAAAAATCTGGAATTATGAACGATTCTCCCCACCTTTCAAGGAAGGTAACAAATATTATTATTTTAAAAACGATGGCTTACAAAACCAAGATGTGCTGTACAGCCAAAGTGCCCTTGAGGGAGAGGCAGCCCTCGTCCTTGATCCCAACAAGTTTTCTGCAGATGGTACCACTTCTCTAGGGGGAATTTCCTTTTCAAAAGATGGCAAATACTTAGCCTACCAGATTTCTGAAGGGGGTTCTGATTGGCGAACAGTAAAAGTACAGAACATGGATGATGGCAAAACGATGGAGGATAGGCTGGAATGGATCAAGTTCTCTGACTTGGCTTGGTTCAAAGATGGTTTCTTTTACTCCCGCTACCCCACGCCTGAAAAAGGGGATAAACTCTCTGGCAAAAATGAGTTCCAACAAGTATATTACCATAAGCTAGGCACCAAACAAGCGGACGATCAACTCATCTTCTCTGACCGCGCACATCCTAATCGGGGTTTCTCTTGTCAAACCACAACGGATGAAACCTTCACCACTATTGGTGCTTGGGAATCAACCAGCGGCAATGCGCTCTATTTTAGAAATGAAGCCAGAGGACAAAAAGAGTTTACCCCCATTGTAGAAACTTTCGACAATGATTTTGTGGTCGTTGACAATATCGGAGATAAATTGTTGGTACTCACCAATTATAAAGCACCCAATCAAAGGTTACTCCTCATCAGCAGCCAAAAACCACAGGAAGGCTTCTGGCAAGAACTTATCCCCGAGTCTGAAGATGCTCTTAGATCTGTAGACCTCGTCGGCGGAAAAATTCTAGCGACTTATATCCATAATGCCTCTAGTTTGGTTAAGGTTTTTGACATGAAAGGCAAGTATCTTTCTGACTTAAAACTCCCAGGTATAGGAACCGTTGGTGGTTTCAGTGGCAAAAAGGATGACCCGATCGCATTCTATGCTTTCTCTTCTTTTACCAGACCTTCAACAATATATTCCTTGAACATGGCCGATCTTAAATCCCAAAAGTACAAGGCGCCAAATATTGATTTTGATTCTGATAGTTTTGAAACCAAACAACTTTGGTACACCAGTGCCGACGGGACAAAAGTACCGATGTTCGTCACCCATAGGAAAGGCCTCAATTTGGATGGTAATAATCCAACATTGCTTTACGGTTATGGTGGGTTTGACATTCCAATCCTACCGAGGTTCAGCATCGTAAAAGCCGTCATGATGGAAAGCGATGCTGTTTTTGCGGTAGCCAACATCAGAGGTGGTGGAGAATTTGGAAAAGCGTGGCATAAAGCCGGAACCCTTGGCCAGAAACAGAATGTCTTCAATGATTTTCAGGCCGCAGCTGAATACCTGATCGATCAGAAATATACGTCTTCGGATAAACTCGCCATAGAAGGACGCTCCAACGGTGGCCTCCTTGTTGGTGCTTGTATGACGCAAAGACCAGATTTGTTTAAAGTAGCCTTTCCCGGAGTTGGCGTATTGGACATGTTGCGCTATCAGTATTTTACCATCGGAAGGGCATGGGCAACCGATTATGGCCTGAGTGAAAAACCGGAAGATTTCAAATACTTGTATGCTTACTCCCCTTTGCACAATGTATCCAACAAGGCATATCCCGCCACGATGGTCACGACGGCAGATCACGATGATCGTGTGGTGCCGGCTCATTCTTTTAAATTTATTTCGGAATTACAACGCAAACATCAAGGCGACAATCCGGTCTTGATTCGGATTGAAACCAGTGCTGGGCATGGCGCCGGTGTACCAACATCGAAGAAGATTCAGGAGGCCGCTGATATGTTGAGTTTTATGTTTTATAATTGTCGGTCAGATGTTAGATCTTAGATTTTAGATCCTGCCTGTCGTGCGACCAGCAGGCAGGCGCTGCGCTCTTAGATTTTAGACCGTTCGCTATCGCTTACTTTTAGATCATTCGCTTCGCTCATTGTCAGAAGTCAGACGCTGCACTGCTAAAAATTTAGCAGACTGCCCAAATTAGGCATGAACGCGTCTGACTTCTGACAGCGTAGCGATCTCACATTTTACAACAAAACATCAACAAAAAATACGCTAAAACCTTGCCTCTACCCTTCAAATTGTGTATATTGCTTTACATTACAAAAAATAAAATGTGGATTTAAACCACAAATTGCCCCCCGATCTACACATTTACTCAAAATACCATACACTAAAAATCCCCTAGAAATAAAATTTGGAAGCAAATTTGCAATGCTTTTGTTTGCATATATTTTTTTCAAACTGCACTAAGGAAAAGCCCAGACAAATAACGCTATCTTCCTCATCTACAGTAAGAAAACCATGATCTAATTTATTAGATGCAAACAACTAGACAAAACTACAGGTATGGTCTTTAGTTCTACTTTGTTTTTATTTATATTTCTCAACGTTGTTCTGATCGTAAATTTCTTACTAAAGGAATTGAGAAATATATTCCTGCTGATCGCCAGCTTATTCTTCTATGCTTGGGGAGAACATGCCCTTGTATTTATCATGATTAGCTCGATCTGTTTCAACTATACTTTTGGGCTGCTCATTGAGCATTTTCAAAACAATGAGCAAGAGAGCCAAACCAAAATGATGCTCTTTGCTGGTATTGCGGCTAATCTTTCCATACTGATTTATTACAAATATTTTGGATTTATCCTCGAAAACATCAGCTTTCTAGGATTAAATTTCAATTTTAACGCCGCTAGTATCGCCTTACCCGTCGGGGTTTCCTTTTTCACGTTCCAGAACATTTCCTATCTCATTGATGTTTATCGCAAAACTGTAAAACCACAAAAAAACCTAGTCCATCTGGGTTTATATATCTCCCTATTTCCCCAACTTATTGCAGGCCCGATAGTTCGATACGTTGATATTTGTAAGGAAATTAAGCATCGCGTTATTACAAAGAGTTTATTTGTAGAAGGGCTTATCCGTTTCATCCGAGGAATGGGGAAAAAGGTATTAATTGCCAATAATCTCGGCCTGATCGTGGACAAGACATTCGCGGCCCCTACCGATGAGATAGGCTTCGTGTTGGCATGGCTTGCGATTATTTGCTATTCCCTCCAAATTTATTTTGACTTTTCTGGCTACTCGGATATGGCTATAGGAATCGGGAAAATGTTGGGTTTTAATTTTAAAGAAAACTTCAATTATCCCTACATTGCGACATCGGTCAAAGAATTCTGGCGACGCTGGCATATCTCCCTATCCACCTGGTTCAGGGATTATCTTTACATCCCGCTAGGAGGGAACCGCAAGGGGAATTTCCGCACCTATGTCAACCTTCTGATTGTTTTCTTCATCACGGGAATCTGGCATGGGGCCAGTTGGAATTTTATAGTATGGGGCTTGTTCCACGGCACCTTTCTACTCATCGAAAGAAATGTATCTTTTTCCTTACCGAAAAACTTAAAATTCCTCAGTAGGATTTACCTCTTGTTGGTCGTTATGATCAGCTGGGTACTTTTCCGTGCGGAGACACTCGAATATGCCATAGGCTATATCAAACAACTATTTACCTTTGCCCCAGGTACTTACCATTACCCCTTCGTCTATGTCAATAACTACTCTATATTCATTCTATGTTTGGGAATATTGTTTGCTACCCCGTTGCGAAAGTATCTAAGTGAACGCTTCTTTATTCCCCGGATGAATAGCGGGGTTTTGCTTACCACAAAATTTTTATTTTATATCCTCTTATTTAGTTTTTCAATTCTGGAACTGTCCCAATCAACCTACAACCCTTTTATTTATTACAGATTTTAATTTTGAAACATGAAGTACATTCTATCCATATTGGCAGGTATTTCTATTTACGTACTCACGTATAACATACTAGGGCTATTCGGGCAAAAACCAACGCATATTAGTGTTGAAATAGATGCAGAAGTCTTAAAAGATGACCTCTTCCAGCTTTTTTACCACGTAGCAGAAGAAGTAAGTTTTGATAAAAAACATAAGGTAAATACAAGGGTTAAGGGGCAAGAGGGCATACAAAAAATAGTTTTCCGAATCCCCGCAGATAAAGATGTTCAAAAACTCAGATTGGATATCGGAACCAACAAGGAACAGGCGGCGATGAAAATCACTAATTTAGCCATCAAATCTGATAATAAATCTATTTCCTTTAAGGAAAATTTTTTCGAGGTTTTCACAAAAAACCAATACATAAATTACGAAGAACCGTACTTGATAACAATGGAATTGGCAGACCGCTACGATCCGTTTTTTGTTTCAGCACCGCTTAGGGAGGAATTCCGTACCCTACGCCAAGAACAATACACTTTCTCGCCCACGATACAGCATACCATGGCACTAATTGTTGCCATAGCCATATTATTTTTTACCCTACAGATTCAAATCAAACAAACGTATGATAATCTTGCCCAGAATGCTTTCATCAGCGTATTTATAGTCATGCTGAACATTCCCTTGATTTCGACAGTATTTAATCTAGAGAAAGGCCAAGACCAAACAAATTTTGAAAAGCGCAAGCTCACCGAAAGGCCAGAATTTAGTTTCAGGAAAAGTTTTCCGCAAGAGTACGAAAGTTACTACAACGATAATTTTGGTTTCAGAAATACACTGGTCAACTGGGCCAGTCAAATAAAACTCAATTTTTTCAAGACTTCTCCTCGCCCAGGTTCTGTACTTTTTGGAAAAGACAATTTCCTTTTTTACAATAGTGAAACCGATGTCTATCCCAGCTACTCCAATGCCAATTTAATGTCTCCATCTCAACTGGAACACAAGTATCAAGAACTTGTTTTAAGAAAGCAGCGGTTAAACAAAAGGGGCATAGCATTCATTTGTGCATTCGCACCCAACAAGCATACCATTTACTCAGAGTATCTACCACATGCCATGCATATGCAGAAAACGACACAGATCACATTGGCAGACCAAATGGTTGATTATTTCGGAACGAGAGGTTTTCCCATTATTGATATGCGAGCAGAGTTATTGGAGGCCAAACAGGATAAGTTAATTTATTGTAAGCTGGATTCTCACTGGAATGCTGATGGAGCTTATATTGGATATAAGACTTTCATGAATAAAGCTTACCCAATTTTAAACGAGCGACCACACGATATTGAGGATTTCAACATTATATATCTAACACAAAAAACCGGTGACTTAGTTAACATGCTGGCCATAGATAGCATAAGCAACTATATAGATATACGACCTGTATACAGCTTAAAAAACAAAGAAAACAAGTTCACGAAGCTAGACGTTACTGGATTTCCTAGTAGAACAGAAATCACAAGGAATGAGTTTTGTGGCAATCGAAAAAAAGTACTCATCTTCCGAGATTCTTATACCTCGGCCCTCATGCGTTTCTTATCCTCACACTTTTACGAGGTTACTTATATCTGGACAGACTACAATGAATCTATTGTAAAAAAGGTAAATCCAGATGTTGTAATTTCTTTTAGATTAGAACGTTACCTGAAAAAACTATAGTTGTTATTTTATTTTACGACTACTTAGAATGTTGGTTCATCTCCATATTTTGCGGAGATGATATACTATAAAAACACATTCAATATTGAATGATTCTTATAAAAAATCAGCGGAATGATAAATGGTGCCGGTACGATGTACCTCTAATAATTTTTTCCTTTTGATTTTTTCTACAAATGGGGCCGGAACTACGTTCCTTTCATAGCTCCAGCGGAGCGACACCGTTTGTAGTAAGAATCATAAAGCAGCATCAAATAAGCCTGCCTGTTGCCACGCAGACAGGGTGCAGCGCACCGTCCCCATGACCGTTTCAAGCGCATTGATATTTGGGATTTTCTTTAAAGATGACAAAATCATATATGAATCCCGTTTATTATGGAGATGAACCAAAATAACCGCAAAAACCTTTCCTCCACGCCATCGCTTCAAAGCAACATAAAAGGCCATGCGGCTATACGGGCATTGATACCCTATTTTGATGTTAAACCCATATCTATAGTAAGACTTTCTATCCGCCACAGCCGCCGCATCCGCCCCCACAACTAGTCGTGCCCGTATTATCGCCATTATCATTC
>JAHDGC010000337.1 GCA_020627865.1 Saprospiraceae bacterium
CGGAACATATGTAGCTGCAGAGTTAGGGGATGCGCATGTTGGGCATAGCAACTGGGCAGGATTCTCTCATGTAGACAGAAATAATACAACAGACTATGCACTGCTCCACAATTCCAGCGGAATGACCATTATCAATGCACAATCCGGACAAGATATTAGTTTCCGGCATGGTAATGTCAATCAGGTTACGATAGAAACGGATGGAGATGTGCGGTTGGTTGACAACAATTCAGGTATTGTTTATCAAAGCAAAGAAACCCAAGAAGATTGGCGTTTGATTTATGTTGATAATTTTGAAGGTGGAACGGAAAGTTGGGTAGGACAGCAGGCCTTGAGTACAGGAAGGTCGAGTTTAATTATCTGTTCTTGGATTCTTGGGATACAGAAACCGCTTGGTTGGGTGTCTCAGGAGGAAAAGCTGCTAATCCAACTCCTGTTTGGAGCGAAAGACATAATCATGATTGGGCTGATATGGAATTAAATGGTACGACTTATAATATTTCCTTCTATGGCAATGGCTCTTGGTCAGATGTGAAACAGAAAAGAACAGCTCAGTTTTCTTGGAGTGGTGGTGGCTTTTGGTTAAAGTTTGGTGCCAACCTCGATGGCGATACTGGTGATGAAACTTTTGGCATAGATAATATTATGATTTATGCGCGATAAATTATTTTAAGTAAAATATTAGTCTAGTAGGTAATACCCTGCCGGATATTTAGCCCCCTGTATTTCGAGTATCGAGGCATGCTCGAAAAGCAGGGGGCTTTATTCCGAATCTATATAGCAGATCCATTTTTACTTGAATTTAATAACAAAAGATCATATATTATCATGATTGCCGTGTTGTTTATTGTGCTACAATCAATTGAGTTCTTGTTGTATTTTTTTGACAAAGTCAAGAGGAATATCCAAATGTTTGATGATATCTTCTGGGCTATTACCAAGCATAAGCATCGCAATGATCGCTTTCTTAAGTTCTCCTCTTAGTTTTTGTAATTCTACATCCGCATCTTTTCGCTCCAATTTTCGCCCCTTTTCTATTCCTTTTTCTATTCCTTTTTCTATTCCTTTTTCTATTCCCCTTTCTATTCCTAGTTTGTAAGAATAATCCTCTTCTAAATTATACGTTATCGGCATATCATTAATGGTTTTAGTAGTTTCTTTTTCCAAGGTACGTAATTTTGACAAAACCTTCAACTGTCGGATGAATTTCTTCAAATCCGAGGCAGAATTGCTATATTTCTTTAATTTTTCTAAAATAAAACGGATAATTTTCTCTGGGTCTTTCCCTTTAAAGTCACTTAAAATCGCCAATACAATCTCCTCTGGGATCTGGGATTGCAACATCTTGGCGAAGTCAAGTTGGTTCAAATTCAGGACTTCGAATCCTTGGAAAATATGTCTTTCCGGCAACCTTGCCCGCATAGTCATCCGCCCCTTACCAAGAAAGATAACATAGTGGCGAACATCTAATCGTTTACCTTTTCCCTTCTTTTTATCCCTATCCTTTTCCTCATGCTTGCGCTGGATAATGGCATTATATTCCTTCATACGATAGACCATATCGGATTCATTCTCGGTTTGAAATTCGAGATGCAGGATAAACTCTTCCTCCTTGTCGGTTTTTACAATCCGCAAGAAATCCGCTTCCCGTTCTGTAGTCGATTGCAACTTGGCTTCCAATACCCTGGACGAAACAATTTTGAAATTCAAATACTTTTCCGTCAAGGGTAAAAAGACCGACTCGATGTTTTCCTTGATAACTTTATCAATAGATTTGCCCCCATCCCCTTCTTCCTGTTGCTTGTTTCGTCCATCTTTTTTGTCTTCCATAGAACATGTTTTAATTCGGAGACAAAATTATAGTACTTCCAAATGCTAGTCGCATAATAAACGTTTAATTGCGTTTGTAGACATTTGTAAACGCTTGTAAACGTTTACAAACACTTAGCATGAGCGATGCTACGATACCCAACAGCACGATATTTTTGTTTTTTATAAAAAAATTCAAACCACCGGGTAACATTTTTCAACTCTGGGGAACTATAAGGCAAACGCTCATAAATCCCACCTCACATCGGGCATGAGCGAATAAATTCCTTTTTCTGAAACATATATGTCACTTCAATCCATTTCTTAAACGAATTCGGGAATTGCTTCAATTCCCTTTAATTATTTCATCAAAATAATTGATCAATGAAACTGCATTTACCTAAAAATCAACTATTACTACTCTTATTCCTTTTACCTTTTTTAAGCTTCAGCCAAGACTTATGCGAGCCTGTAACCAAAACCTTTAGCCTAGTCATCGACTCCCCTACCGGGCAACCTAACTTTGACGATCAGGGGTTCAGCGGGATCGAAGATAGCCAAGGCGGGCTGTATTGCATTGCCGGAGAAACATACGGCTTTTTGAGTCAGGATGTTTTTATCAATAAAGTAGATGCTACAGGTGGCATCGTAAACTCTGACATGTGTTTTTTAAATAATGCCAATCCTCCTTCTATGGAAGGCGCCAAATGGCACAATGAAGTTTTGATTCCTAATCAATACATGCCAGCCGGTGGATACATCTACACCGGAGGCATCAATTACAATGGCAACCGAGATATGTTTATCAAGGCAACCGACAAAACAGGCCTTACCACTTATGCACAGGTTTTTGACCCCAACAATACCGGCAGTGAAGAAGGCCGCTGTGTCATCCAAGGCAGTCAGGGCGACTTTGTTGCTGTTGGAAGGAAGATGGGACAATTCGGATCAACACTTTATGCTGCCGGATTGCCTGCCAATTTCTTTCCCAATACTTTCGTCATGGAATATCCGATCACCGGAGATGATGAAGCTTGGTCTGTTACAGAAATCAAGGACTTTTCAAA
This sequence comes from Saprospiraceae bacterium, assembly GCA_020627865.1. Lineage (GTDB taxonomy): Bacteria > Bacteroidota > Bacteroidia > Chitinophagales > Saprospiraceae > JAHDGC01. The sequence goes on from JAHDGC010000337.1 coordinate 2,877, forward strand.
CACTGCCAATGGCTCCATTTATGCCATTACCGGAAGAAGCGCGAACAATGTAGTTTTATTGTTAATCAATGCCTTTAGCGGCACGCCATTTTTACCACAAGGTGCCATTATTTATGATTTAGACAACAACCCAGAAACCAGAGAGATTGGCTATTCCATCACAACCGACAATTTTGGTAACATACTAATTACGGGAGCGGCCGAACGAATTACATCAACAGGCATACAAACCATGCCTTTCTTACTGTCCACATCGATTAGTGCCATACAAAATGGAAATCCCGGGCTGGTCAATAATATCCTTTATTACGATATTCAGAATAGTAATCATGAATGGGCAAGGCACATTACCATAGATCAGGATCAAAATATCATCCTAGCGGGAAAACAAAATGCATCACAAAGCAGTACACCGGCTACCATAGAAACAGGAGAAGCATTCCTCATGTCGCTTGATCCGAATGGCTTTTCCGCGAACTGGACGCACAGCTATACCGTCCCCAACTATAACGGCTCAGCGGCTTACAGAGTCGAACCAGTATCTGAAGGTGGCTATCTGATGACCGGAAGTATTTGGACTTATGGCGATAGCCCAGACGGAACCATCGACAATTACTATGATAAATTTGTAGTGAAAACCGATCCGATTGGGGTACTCAATAATTGTGATTGTTATGCACCTCTCGAAGTACAAATCTTTGAACAATACACACAGCCACAATATGCTGGGGAAGCTATTCAGGAACCCCACCCAGATGTTTGGTATGATTTCCAATCGCAATTTGTTGATGTACGCACGAATTATTGTGACCAGTTCTGCCCAACGGGTGGCCCAACTTGTGAGGACCTGAGTTTAAATTTACTACCAACGACCATTAACAATTCCATGTGCTGTTACCAATTGGACATCAGTAACAATTATGGGCCGAATATCGTCAGCCTTGAAGCAACACTCCTCACCCCGGGCTGGGTATTCAACAGTGTAAGCATCAATGGTGGATTAGGCTGGGTTGGGATTCCATCAGGAACAACCATAGAGGTGGAACATAATTCTGGAAGTTTTCCAGGTGGAAATTCTCCTGGCATTTTAGATTTCTGCTTGGCCAATACCAGCACCTCAGCATCCGCACCTCAGCAGATTGCCTTTACTTGGTACGAACTGGTCGGTACAGATACCATTGCCATTTGTGATACGATACTCATAACCGATTGTCCTCCGGTTATCGTTGACCCACCTTGTGCGGATATTATCGAACCGAGTGTAGAATGTGACCAAGAAGAAGGCGTTTACAGATATTGTTTCAGCGTTCAAAATAACAACACTTCTCCATCCACGCAAGTTGTACTTTACGGGCAACCGGGATATTTCTTCAGAACAACTCCAACTGGACCAAATCTAACAAATCTCGTTTTACCACTTGCAATACCCGGCGGCGGCATTTCCCCCCAAGTTTGTGTCTACGTTTACCCAACGACTCCGGTGACAACACCGACTAATGTTTACTTTAAATTCGGGATCATTGGTGCAGACTTTTGCTGTCATCTTCCGCAAGACATTTGCATCCCACTCGAACCGTGTGATGATTGTTTGGAAACCTCCAACTTTGACTTTGTCTGCATCCCAGATAGCAATAAATATCGTTTAACTTTCGACGTTACCAATAAATCTAATTTGGGCAGCCCTGCCACTGGACTTACCGTTTATGTAAAAAATGATCCAGCATTGGGCATTACCCTTCCTCCAACGGGTGGCGTTTTTGATTGGTCAACAAATCCATTACCTTACAATGCAACCAGAACCGTAACCACTTGTGTAGATCCTGTTCCGCTTGGTGCAACTGATCTGATATTGGGTTACAGCCTCCACCATGGGCCATTCCCTTGGCCACAAGACTCTTGTTGTGTTTCCACAATTTGTGATACCCTCCCAGTTCCTCCTTGCGATCCTGTTTGCTGTGATGACTATGAAGCATTCTGCCAAAGCGTTGATGCTGGATTCACCTATGTACTAGATGAAATCAATTGTTCTGTGACCCTTACGCCGAACGCTTTAGATAGTTGTCATCAGGTAACTTTCATCTGGGGCGATGGTACAAGTACAGGGCCACTTCCGGCAACTGCTGGCCCATTCATCCATACGTATCCCGGCACGGGTGGATATGCCGTGTGCATGTTGGTAGAAGAAATTAGTCCAGACGGAAATATTTGCTGGCAAAAAGAATACTGCGACCAGTTCTTCCTCAATTGTGATACCAATGTTTGTTGCGTAGACTATGAGAGATTCTGTCAGAATGTTGATGCCGGATTTACTTATACCGTTGACCAAACGAACTGTGCTGTCACCCTTATTCCAAATGCATTGGATAGCTGCCATCAAGTAACGATTATTTGGGGCGATGGTTCCAGTACAGGCCCACTTCCAGCAATTGCTGGCCCATTCACCCATGTGTATCCAGGAACAGGCGGTTATGCTATTTGCATGATTGTAGAAGAAATAGCTGCCGATGGAACCGTTTGCTGGACAAAAGAATATTGTGACCAATTCTTCCTAGATTGCGGTTCTGATATTTGCTGCCCTGTAGCAGATCAAGTAAAAATCTGCGAAGACTTTAACAATATAACGGCAACGAATGCTTTTAGTTCTCCCGTTAATGACTGGAGCACCATCAACGCCTCAATGGCACCATTCAACACTACCCCAGTAGATGGCACAACTTACCTTAGGGTTAAAGATGAATCCGGTGGAAGCTTCTTGTACAATGATAGTCCAGCTTATTCTGGAGACTGGTTATTGAAAGGTTGCGAACTGTGCTTTGATTATAATTTCTTTGAAGCCAATGGTTGTGCAGATATCACGCGAGGTTATGCTTTCCACATTTATCAAGGCACACCAACGGCTCCAACTGCCGCAGCTTCGTTTAGCTTAAACAGCCCGATTACAGCAGGTTCTGGTTGGCACCAAATCTGTATGCCTATTGATACTTGTACTGCTGGCGGTACCCTTCCGTCCAATTCTTTCGGTAACTGGAGCACAGGAGCTACTGTAGATTGCAATATGTTCAACAATTTAATTACAAATGTAAGTGGCATCCGTTTTTCTGTCGACAATAATTGTAGTTTCCAAACCGAAGAACACGGTATTGACAATCTTTGCTTCACCCACTGTGGCCCTGTGGAATGTTGTGTGGATTACATTGACTTCTGCGAAAATGTAGATGCTGGATTTAATTATACCCTCAATCTAAACAACTGCTCCGTAGGCGTATCACCACTTGCCATTGACAGTTGTCAACAATATACTATCGACTGGGGAGACGGCACAACAACAGGACCGATTTCCGGCCTACCTGTATCATCCGTGCATACCTATTCCAGTTTCGGCAGCTATTCAATCTGCATGATTGTAGAAGAAGTTGGCCCTGATGGAACTGTGTGCTGGACGAAACAGGTTTGTGAACAAATCTTCATAGAATGCGATCCACAACAATGTTGTCAAGGAACACCTAATAATTTCTTTGCCGACCATCTAAATCCGGGATTCTCCCATACTGTAAACTGCAATGATATAACTGTCATTCCAAATGCCTTAGATGATTGCCACCAAGTTACATGGCTTTGGGGAGACGGTACTACTGATGGGCCATTCCCTGCTACAGCAGGTACTGCATTCTCACATACTTACCCTGGACCGGGCGCTTACACCATTTGTATGTATGTTCAAGAAATTGATCCAGCAACTGGACAGATTTGCTTCGAGGGTGAGCATTGCGAAACCATAGAGATACTACCGTGCAATGATTGTTGTACAGACTACGAAGCCTTCTGTGCAGATGTGGATGCCGGTTATATTTACAACATAGATCAGAATAACTGTTCCGCAACGTTCTCTCCAATTGCGGCAAAAAATTGTTACAGAATCCACTGGGATTGGGGAGATGGAACTCCACCTTCCACAACACCAGTACCAGGAACAACGATTACACACAACTTCCCAGGAACAGGTACTTACCTTGTTTGCATGATGGTAGAAGCCATTGGCTCAGATGGAAATGTATGTTGGGCAAAAGACTACTGTCGAGTCGTTCAGGTACACTGCTTTGCGGATTGTATTGATGATGATACCATTACCGGAGATGTGGGCACATCGGTTTACCAAACAGCAAACACGATAAACTCTGATGGTATCATTTACCAAGGGGATAATGTTAGCTACTACAGTAATGAAATCAGCTTGAACCCAGGATTTGAAGTACAGCTTGGCGCGGAGTTCCTTGCGGATATTGCTCCTTGTACGCCTACCGTTGGTGTTCAAAGCACCGGAGCCATTCAGTTTGATTTCCAAAGCACGGATGATGATGGTGTCAACTTTGAGGTTACGACGGAAATCGCCGAGGAGATCTTGATTGAAGTTTACGACATCCATGCGGAATTGGTTTACTCGAAAACTGTAGACTTGCTCTACGGGTCGCAGATACTTGGCCTACCACTAGACTTCGACACGGGATTGTATCGCGTCCATGTTTCTGCTGGTGGTGAAAATATCTTTAGTAAATCTTTTGTTAGAACGAATACGAAATAGTTACCTTGATCTATTCTCAATATAGAGATTGAACATTAGAGGAATTCGCGGATGAGCCGTGGGTTCCTCTTTTTTGTGCTTGGTCAATTTTCGTGAATGTCTGAAGCTGAATTTGCCTGCGTGACCTTGTCAGGCAGGCCTATAGAACTCATATACACATCTCTTGAGCATCCATTTGTTATGCAAAAATTAATGCAGAAAAACCCACTGAAAAAGAATTTTGGGAAGAAATCGAACGAACAAAAATAGCGTATCAAAAAGACAGCAATAAGTCAGTCATCGGCATTGACTGTTTATCTGGTATTAAATAAAAACGGTCATTACAGCCATTTGTAAACGTTTACAAACGTTTACAAACATCTACAAACGCAATTAAACGTTTATCATGCGACTAGC
>JAHDGC010000338.1 GCA_020627865.1 Saprospiraceae bacterium
TCTACGGTTTTGTATTCAAATAATTCAACTGATAAGAGAAATTAATCCTCCTTTTAACAATATCATATCCATTTTTCAATCGCTACGTAAAAGGCGGCAAAAGAAAGAGCGATCAAAATTGCTAAACCAATTCATATTTTCTTTATCATAATCATATCTTAATCTTTAATTATTTTTATATAAAATTCACTAATTCTTCCACCGGTTTTCGCACCTTCACAAGCTTAGCCAACCAGTCATTATCTAGATCTTTATAACCTATAGGTAACAATAGCGTACTGCGCAGCCCTTTTTTGCGTAAGCCCAAAATCTCATCCAAGGCATTCGGATCAAAACCCTCCATAGGAGTACTGTCTACGCCTTCAAATGCTGCTTGGGCAATGGCGCACATAAATGCGATATAAGTCTGACGCGCTGCATGTTGAAAATTTGTTTCTTCGTCACGCTGTGGATACGAGGATAATAATTGTTGACGATAATTCTCCCAACCTTCATTTTTAAACCCTCTTATTTCATTGGTCAAATCAAACATATGGTTTATTCGATCTGCGGTATAGTTATCCCAAGCAGCGAACACCAATAAATGCGAGCAATCGGTTACCTGTGATTGATTCCAAGCAATTGCTCTTATCTGTGTTTTAATTTCTTTGTTTGTGATAACAAACACTTCGAATGGTTGTAATCCACTTGAGGTAGGAGCCAGCCTAATCGCTTCTAAAATATTATCAATTTTCTGTTGGGGTACTATTTCGCCATTCATAGCTTTAGTAGCATAGCGTTGCTTTAACTTATCTAATAAATCCATATCTATTTTATTTAATGAAATGCAAAGGTAAATGTCATTAATTAGATAAAAATTGATCTATGGTAAGAAATTGTACTTTTAAGTTTTTCTTTTCGGATGCTACTTAAACGCTTTAGTGGTTTGTAAATTAAATTTTTAATAATAATTTTTCTCTTCAAACGCTTCAGGGATTTGCATCTCAGGCAAGGATATGTCGTCTCTACAGGACTCATTCTTATCAAGAACTTTGTTTACAAAGCATAGTGGTTCATGTCATAAGTTTCTGATAGTTTTAGAAGCAATTATAAACTGTCAAGAATTTGTGAAATGAATGACCTAGGGATTTCTCTAACTCAAAAAAAATCCGGCTGCCTAATAAAAGACAGCCGGATTTCTATATTTTCTATTAAAAATTTGCACTAGTAAGTCCACAGATCATGTTCAAAATTGAAGATTTCTTGTTTGATCTTGTCGGCTTCCAATAACAGATCGACTCCAGTCATATAACTTTCGAGTCGCCGATCATACACATTGGATTCTTTAAAGATGTAACTGGAAAACTCTCGCCTTTCAATCATATCTTCCCAAGAAACTGGACTTGCGTCATTACCGCCATTGTAAGCTCTTTCTCTCGCCAGAATTTCTCGACATTCCGGATAATAAATCCAGAACATAGGTTTTTCATAACGGAAATTACCATTGTCATCATTTACATCAATCAGTGGAGCAATTCCAAGAATACGAACATTCATCGTAGAAGTCTCTTCATCAAAGAACCAAACTTCTTTAAAACGGAATCTCTTAACATCTTCCATATTCAATTCGTTACGTACAACCGTTACCTGCTCTTCGTAAGTTTCTGGATCAAAGGTAATTACGGTATCTACCGAAGCTCCCATATTGGCCACTTCTTCCGGGTTCAATTTGTATGAAAATTTATCATCTTCTACACTGTACACGGTGATATCACCATTAACCGCAGCATCCATCAGGATTTCAAAAAACGGACGCTCAGGGTATGCAAAAGGGAGGTTCATTTTTTCTCTAACGTCAATGACTCTCCAGATTCTTTTTTCCCAAAAAACATCTGCTTCTCTTAACGGTTGGTAACTCAACAATTGTTTCTCTTTAACAATTCTTTTAGGCACGATATCGTCTAATGGACGATCCTCGTCTGGTTCACTCGATTCTGTTTTGATATTTTCCGGTTCTTGGGCCAAAGTTGGATTAACAAACAATGTTAGTCCCAAGAAACAAAGACAAAGAATTTTAAAAGCGATTTTCATGACACAAATTTTTAATAGTAGTATGTATTATATGATAGGTATCTGGGCATCATTAAAGCATAAACCATACCCAGATACCTATAACTTATTTAATCTTAAAGACCACAGAAGGCAGTTTACGACCGGCAGAATCACCGGGGCATTTTGTCTTCACGTTGTCAAAGTAATATACATCACCAGGTTTTGCCGCATCTACTAAACGTTTAGATTTAGAATCATAGCGTGCACCTGCATTACTATTTTCAACAGGATCTTGTCTTTTTGCTACACGGGTAAGAGAATATCCCATAATTTTGCACTTTGCATCGAAATCAAAGTTTTCCAAAATCGAAGCAAGACCTTGCTGAGCTTTAAACTCTCCATTTCCCATTGCGCCACCTGTTTTATTAGGGCCGGCACCAAGTACGGGAATCGGATCAGGAATACGTTTTACACGGAATTTAAAGTTAGTAGCTTTCAGGCCACCACCAGAGACGGTAATCGTTGCATCACCAGGTCTAGAAGCAGTAGCAACATATTTACCTCTACTACTACCAGGTCTTAGGGTTACCCCAGATCCATTAACTTTTAATGCATTAGAAGAAATACCTGCTGCCGTTACAGAAACTGGGTTATCTACACCAATGTAGAAAACGTTCATTTTCTCTGCTGCGACGTTACAAGATCTTTCCCCTACTTCATATTCAAACTCTCCTCTTTCCGTTGTTTTTTCTCCAGTAACAGGGTTTGTAATAGAAATAGTAGCTGTGTATTTTTTCACACCAGTACTACCTGCTGTAGCGGTATATTTCGCAACACCTTCTTTAACAGGAAGGCTAGAACCACCAACGGTTACGGACATCCCCTTGATATTTTGGCTGGAAGCACTCAGGAAGATGTCAGACTCATATTTTTCTCCTTTGATGATATAACTTTTCTTTGGAGAAGATACCACGCGGAACTTATCGAAAACGATAGATTCTCCACCACATTTTTCAAGGAAGTAGTTCAATACTGCCGATTCTGTACTTTTAGCATCATTTTTCAATTTACTAAAAATAGGTAATACTGCCGCTACTGGCATTTGGAAGAAATTATAGTGCGACCAGTTGAGTTTATCCTTTGAATGCTTGTAATCTTCATCAACATTGAGGGCGATCTTACTCCCGAATGCCTCGCGATCTTCTTCATCAATTAACTCAAGAAATTTTTGACGATATTCTTTTACCATTTCCTCAATTTGGGCACCTTTCCCAGCATTATCAGCAGGAACAGGCCCTACAAGATATCGGGTAGTAATATCTTTGTTCTTCTTATTGCGAATATAGCGATTATATTCTACACCATTTTCGTCAAGTTTAATTACATCATCCTCATCATTGTATATGCCATCACCGTTAAAGTCTTTCAACCTTGTGACAACAGCATCAATGGAGTCACAGAAAATTTTTGCCAACTCTCTGGTCGGTTCTGTGCGTTCTGTATATTTACCAAGTCGCTTGGGTTCTTTTTTAGCCAATCTTGCCACTTCGGCAGGGATCCGGTCATTGGCATTATCCAAGACGCCATTAGATTTTACTAAGCCTTTATCAACAAGTTTAAAGGCATTGAATATTTCCGCGGAAACGTTGAGGGCCAACATCGCTGTAAGCACCAGATACATCAGGTTAATCATCAACTGCCGCGGTTCCTTAGGAATTGCCATTCTAATTAAATTTTACTGTAAAGTTTGCACTCCACAGTGGTTAAGAAATTAATTCGGACAGTTAAAAATTATTTACCGATGTTTGACATAGCAGAAAGTACGTTTCCGTAAACGCTATTCAAAGAACCAAGATTTTTGTTCAAAGAAGAAAGCTGAGATTTGTATGCTTTTGTATCTTCCAAAGAATCAGATAAATCAGCCATAGCCTCATTCATCCGGCTATAGAAATTACTCATGGTTTTCATCTGATCACTTGTGCCAGAGAAATCCACTTCCTGAAGGGCTTTCAAAGACCCTAAGCTTTTAGACATGGATTGCAGCTCATTAAGCATACCTCCTAATTTTTGCTCAACTACTTCACCGTTAAGGCCAGGAAGGTCTTCGGTCATTGGACCAGCAGCCAATGGAGCTATATTAGAGTTATATTGTTCAAGACCTGGATAAAGCTTCTCCCAGTAGTAGTCTTTATCTGGTGGGATAAGACCAAGTAGGGTAAAAAGGAAAGCTTCTGTCAAAAGTCCAATGGTCAACATATCCATCTTAACACCACCAATCGTAGGCATCTCCCATGATTGAATTTTGTAAAGTGCTCCTAGCATTACGAGAGCCGCTCCTAGACCGATGATAAGATTCTTAAGATATTTGAACCAACTTGATTTGTAAAATGCCATTTCTAATCGTTTAAATAGGTTAGTAAAAAAAGAATATATGGGTTATTACTAAAATTTCTTAGATCAACCTGTTTGCATAACGCAAATAGGCGTAAAAGTTACAGTTTTATATAATCTGATTTTAAGAAAAAACTGATAAAAGTGTAATATACAACTATTTATAAACAGTTTAATACAAAAAACTTACAAATATACAAAATACAAATATTAACCACTAGCATATTAAATTAGCTTTGGTTAATATTTGTATTGTAATATAGCCAGATTAAAATATAAGATTTAATTTTTTTAGAAGTCATTGATCGAACGTCCAAGGAATGTTAGGGCACAACGGAACCCGATATAAGATTTGGTTGTATCTTCAAATTCCCAATGGCGGGTACCTGTCTGGATATAGTATGCAATATCCTTCCATGAACCACCACGAATAACTTTTCTTCGGAAAGCTTCTGGATCACCTTCCTGTGTATCGTAGCGTAAATCAGGATTTAGATCATGGATAAAAGAGTAGGCATTCTCATGATAAGCAGAAGAAGTCCATTCCGAAACATTACCGGCCATATTAAACAAGCCATAGTCATTTGGGAAATAAGCATCAGCCTTCACGGTGTAGAAACCACCATCTTCAGGATAATTACCACGTCCAGGCTTGAAATTAGCAAGGATACATCCCTTAGAGTTCCTCACATAATAACCACCCCAAGGATACGGAGCCATGTCATGTCCACCTCTAGCGGCGTATTCCCATTCATGCTCGAAAGGAAGTCTGAAATCCTCTGTATTTACGGCACCATCACCTGCTTGGTAAGCATTCCAGAGCTGTGTCCGCCAGTAACAGAAAGCATTAGCCATATTCCAGTCGATACCGACAATTGGATAATCATCGAATGCTGGATGCCAGAAATAGTTTCTGGTCATAGGTTCATTGTAGGAGTAAGCGAAATCCCTTACCCATGCCAATGTATCTGGATAAATGTTAACCGTTTCCTTGTTGATAAAGGAACTTCTTGGCGATTGGCCATGATCGTGAGCAGCAGCCTGCCAATCATACCATTGGTATTCATATTCGAATAAATCCACGTTAAATTCCTTTTTACCGGCAAACTTATCGTCTCCCTGATAATAAAGGTCATCTAGTGTTTCGTCAGACCAATCAATTTCCATTTCCCAGTCAATTCCGGGTTCTCCATCTTCGGATTCCATTTCATTACCTAAATAAGTATGAGCGATAGAATCTCTGACCCAATAAACAAACTGACGCCACTCATTATTTGTGATTTCAGTATCATCCATGTAAAAGCCTTGAATAGAGATAGATTTAGACCGTTGAACGAAAGTGTTGCTTACATCCTGGTCTCCTGGGCCAATATGCAACGTACCAGATGGGATGTACACCATTCCATAAGGGTTGATACCTTTCCAAGTAGGTCTATCAAAGACACCAATAAGTTGACCGTTCTGCTTTGTGCCACAAGAATAGAAAACGGTACTGATGACACAAAGTGCCAATAAAGATTTAAGTAGTTTTTTCATTTTAATCACCCGAGTTTCCTTCATGATTTAAATAATAGCCAAAAAAACGAACGTAAATATAGTTTGTTTGTACAGCAATTCAAAAATAAATTCCAGTTTTTACAATAAAACAACAAAATGGATATGTAAAAACCAACTTTTTAAGCGAGAAATTTCTATTTTCAGTATAATATCAATGTAATATTCTGTATAGAATCAAAAGTAATCCTGCAAAATTAATTGTTTTTGTCGTAACGACAAATTAATCAAATAATTATATTATAAGAAGCGGGGATTATATATAATTTTTTCAGGAATACCTTTGCCAATATCTTTATTCAGGTTATAGTTGACAACGATTTCATGCGAACCCGTACTGACCTGATTTAAGCCAGATAAAGTAAAGTCGTATGAATAGGAAAGCGTAATTTTCTCATTGATTTTGAAACCAGCTAAAAGCACCACCGCATCTAAACTGTTTGTCTCATAACCTCTAAACGAGCTCCCCAAAAATATATTGTCACTGTAAGTCAAAATTCCCGATATTTCTAATTGTGTTTGGTTGATGTCTGACTTTGCCAATAAACAAGGTTTAAAAGTAAAAATAGAGCCAATATCAAAGACATAGGCAAGATACCCGAAATAAGTTCGTTTTTGTTTAATATTCAGATCATTGCCATTATTAAAACTAAAGGGGATTTCCATTTCCATCAAACTCTGTGCAGACAACCCTGCTTCAAAACGTTCTGTTTTCAGAAAAATTCCTGCATCAAAATGGGGCGCTTGTGCTGTTTCTTTATTTCTGGGTAAAAGCGCATCTGCATGTTCAATCCCCCCCGGATCGGGGCCATATTGTCCATCTGGTGTCCGGATCAATGCGCCATCTAATGACTTTTGAACGAAACCGCCCGAAACACCTACAGAAAGTGTACTGCTTCGGGAGAGCTGTATATGATACGCATAAGTACCCGTTACCAAAATGTTGTGTTCTACTCCTGCTAAACTACTCTCAATGTTGATGCCAATCCCGCCGCTGAGGAAATAAAAAGGAAGATGAAGTGTTAAATTTTGTGTCCGAGGTCTCCCTGACAAGCCAACCCACTGATCTCGATACACCCCTGTGACGCTTAAAGAATTATCCATTCCTGCAAAGGCCGGATTAAATCGATATTTGTTCAGCATATATTGACTGTATTGTGCAGGTTGTTGGGCAAAAAGGGGAGAGACAAAAACAACAACAATAAGTAGTAAAAAAAAGTTCTTCATAGAATAGGGGGATTTGAGGGTACAAAGAGAGCAGGACGCAAGTATTACGCCCTAGCATATACCAATAACAACCAAAAATGTTTTGAATTCATTGTTTAGAAAGCCTTGTTTTTCAATCATCAAATTAGATATATTCAATAACTGTACCGGAGTTGTAGGGAATAAAAGTAAAAAGGATAAAGTAAAAAGGACAAAATATACCTACTACAGCTCTACAGTTAGGGTATCATAGGCAATACTGACATTTGGGGGCAACAATTTCTCTACGGCTCCTGTCAATCCCATGCGGTGACTGATATGGGTGAGCCAAGCTTTTTCTGGATTTATCTCTTTAATAATGTCTAATGCCTGCGCAAGACTAAGATGCGAATGATGTTCCTGTTCCCGCAGGGCATTCAGGACGAGATAGCGACATCCGCGGATTTTATCCATTTCTGTATCTGCAATGGTTTTAGCATCCGTAATATAACAGAAATCTTCAACCCGAAACCCTAGAACAGGGAGTTTCCCATGCATGACTTCTATGGGAGTCAACATCGTATTTTCTATGGTAAAATCTTCTTCTTTAGAAATTTCATGTAACTGTACCCTAGGCGCACCTGGGTATGGATTCGCTTCAAAAATATAAGCGAAACG
>JAHDGC010000339.1 GCA_020627865.1 Saprospiraceae bacterium
ATAATCGAAAAAGTGGCACCTGCCTGCGTGTCCGCAAGGACAGGCAGGTTCGCAGCTCAATTATTAATTTCCCAACATGCTCTAAAACCCTAAGACATATATAATTTTATTGGATTAATCACTTTGTTTTTTTCATAGAAACTCCCATCCTGCCTTTTGGGTGGGAGGCTTTTTAAAATAAGAATAAAGGCTACAATGAAATTTAATACCGCATAGTAAGTTTGTTATTTTTCCAATGGCAAATCTGGTTTTAAATTACTTTTGCGGGCTGGTTATCCCCTTGGGAAGTGAAGGCCTGCCTGCTTCTTGTCAGCACGACAGGTAAGTGAGCGAGGGGATTTAATTTGGGAATTTTTACAAGTAAATAAAACAGGACTTCTTAGAGATTCAATCGTCCTGGTGCAATTCATAAAAGTATGAATTGCACCTTTTTTATACCCCTAATCAAATAACTCTTCATAATCGCTAAAATTATCATCATTCTTCTTCGAAGAATTGCGACTTTGTTCAATCTTGATCTTCTTTCTAGGCTTTTGCTGTAACTCCGGTAAATCCAAGCTTATCTCTTCTGCCTCATCTTGAATTTCCTCATATTCCACAAATTGGCCTTCCTTTCTCTTTTGAATTTCCTCAGAAAATTGTCCCAACTTTCTATACAAAAGAGCTTTACCAAACAAGAATGCGGCGACTACAGGGAACAGGAAAAAACTGAGTAATAGGCCGACAACGCCCATCAGTGGATTGGTCTTTAATAGATTAAACAACATTTTTACATAATCAATAACAACCTGCCGATTGATGAAAAATGCAGCAAGTAGCAAGAGCGGGGAAACCCAAGACAAGATGAAAAAAACACCTTTGGCCAAGTAATATAAGGCCACGAGAAACAAAATCAGCATTATTATAGGAACAATGGAATTTAGTGGGTTAACGTCTATTCTTTTTCTATTTGTCATTTTTGCTTTTTTATCAAGTGGATATATAATGATTTATGCTTATACATTTAAGATAACCATTTCTCCAAATACAGGATTAAAATTAAGCAATTGTTTAAACTTATGAAAAATAAATAGATAAGAATGAGGGAAAAACCGGAATAGGGCGAGGTAAATTCGATGAAGGGGGGAATTAGGTATCGAAAATCAAATATGAAAAGTAAATCCCGGGTACAACTTCAAGTTGTACCCAGGATTTATAAAAACTCTTTTATACAACTTCCGCCGGCAGCAACTGCTCAAACTTGGCCGTAAAATGCCTCAAAAATTCCGGTTCCTCCACAATTTCGTAACCCCTCACTTCATGCTTCGTCCGTAGAATCTCCTCAAAAGTTTCGATCACATAATCAAAATGACTTTTGGTATAAACCCTTCGTGGAATAGCCAGCCTCACCAGCTCCATCCCTGCCGGAATCAGTTGCTTGTTTTTATCATACTTCCCGAACATGACGGAACCAATTTCTACACTCCGGATACCTGCCTTGAGGTAAAGTTCACAGGCTAGTGCATGTCCCGGATATTCATGAGGTGGAATGTGCGCATACAATTTTTTGGCATCAATATAAACGGCATGTCCACCGATAGGCATCACAACAGGGACGCCGATTTGATGTAATTTTTCACCGAGATAAGTCGTGCTCTTTATCCTATATGTTAAATAAGCCGGTTCAAAAACTTCTTCCAGCCCAACCGCAATGGCCTCCATATCCCTACCATTCAACCCACCGTAAGTACTAAACCCTTCGGTAATGATTAAAACATTGGTACAGGCTTGGGCTATGGCCGGATCTTTTAAGGCCAAGAAACCACCCATGTTTACGAGGGCATCTTTTTTGGCACTCATGACGGCACCATCGGCTAAGGCAAACATCTCTTGCGCGATAGCTTTGTACGTTTTGTCGGCGTATCCATCTTCTTTGTGTTTTATAAAATAAGCATTTTCGGCAATCCTGCAACAATCTAATAAAAGAAGAATATTGTGCGCTTTACAAATGTCATGAATTGTTCTCGCGTTTTTCATGCTCACGGGTTGACCACCACCACTATTGTTCGTTACCGTAAGGACAACTGCACCAATATTTTCTGCACCATGTTTCGCTATTAATGTCAATAACTTTTTGGTGTCAAGGTTGCCCTTGAAAGGATGCAACAAGGCCGTATCTTTTGATTCCGGAATGGGAATATCAATACCTTCTGCTCCAGAAAATTCGATGTTTGCTCTGGTCGTATCAAAGTGCGTATTGCTGATGAAAATTTTTCCTTTTCCGCCAAGGTGCCCGTAGATAATTCTTTCGGCAGCCCTTCCCTGATGGGTAGGTAAAATATATTCCATTCCAGTAAGTTCTTGTACTACAGTTTCCATCTTTTTCCAAGAACGAGAACCGGCATAAGATTCATCGCCCTGCATGATGCTCGCCCATTGGTTGGCACTCATGGCGGAGGTGCCGCTATCTGTTAGGAAATCTAATAACACTGTTTTTGCATCAAGGAGGAAGGTGTTGTAGTTTGCATCTCTCAAGTAGCCCTGTCTCTCTTTTTCTGTAGTCATGTGGATGGGTTCCACCGATTTAATTTTAAATGGTTCAATAAAGGTTCGGTGTCTCATGGTAATGTAGTTTAGTAGTTTAATTTTAATAAATTTTACTTGCTCTTTTTCATGATAATCTTGTGAAATATAGAACAATAAAATGCTTATGCCCTAATCTTGATAATAGATAGTGGCGAAGTTTTCTCTAATAATTAAAAGGAATGGAATCCTTATCAAAACACATTAACTTAACATGTGTTTTGATAAAAATATGTAATAGTATTGTTGTGTTTTTGGTGTTGTCTATTTGTAGTAAATATAAGTATTTAAATGCATTAATTTTATTTATTTACAAAAAAAAATAATATTGTTTATGCGATAAAGAATTTGCTCCAAGGAGGAAACAAGTAATTTTATAGCATATGATATACAGAAGACATTAATAATTTATGTCACATTTTATGTAAAAATAAAATTATGGGAGTATTTGTAGTTTTTATGAAAAAAATATGCAGAAAGCATGCAATTTTATAATTAGTTAAGCTAGTATAGCTAAGGTATTGTATGGGGGTATACTTGTTGTTTGGTTGCTGCAATTTTTTTGCAGTAAATATGGATTTACGCTTGTCACGCCTAAAATAAAAAGAAGCTAAATTTAATGATTTCGGCTCCCATTTTGTTTGTGCAATCACAGAAAATTACGACTCAATAATATTGATCCTGATCGTTATCTTTATGCGAAAAAAATGTTCTGCAATTATATATCTATTGCTATTTATAGGTTTTGTACATCTCGGACAAGCTGAGAGCATTGCAGGTATTGGAGCAAGATTCTTTATGGGTGGTTCCTCGGATAAGCCGATTTATGATTTGGAGAAAAGCAGCCATAAGGTTGCAACATCAGCATGGCAGATTTCCGTTATTCGTATTGATGTTAGCCCGCAGCCCAGTGGTACACAAATGTTGTTTAGGATGCAGTTGCAGTGTTCTGCCTTATCTTCAACAGCTTGCCTTGACTCCGAAGTCCGATTTCCGGGGCAGGCATATACAAATTTTGCACTGGGTTTTTTCCATCCAGCTATCGAGGATTTCTATTTTGATGATGTAACAAATGAATGGGTCATTGACTTACAAGATGTCATCTTTCCCGGTTCTAGTATTGAATTTGACATCATCGCAAGTTCCTCGAATCATACGACACCGAATGGAACTGCTTTCAGCATTGATGCAATGATAGACGGGAGTAATACCGATCCTGCTAGCGATTCTGCTGGAGGAACTTGGTTGGCTACTGCTAATTTAGGCGTGAAAAAGTACCTGCAATTTGGAGGAGATACAGATGCGATTGTGGATAGGCCTGTGAAATACTATCTTTATCCTTGTGATCCTTATTTTATTGAAGGAGCGAATGGACATTTGTATATAGAACATTGGACTTTAGTTGATGAGCTTCCGTTTGGTACTATTTATCAAAATTCTTCTGGCGTTTATGATGCGGCAGCGCACACGGTTACTTGGTCAGATGCAGATTATATCAATAATGAAGATTGTGATTTTGTAGGAATAACAGATTATTGGGTGGAAGTAATCTTTCCTTCAAACGTTTATGGGGATGCCGCTTCCCCTCCTTTACTGGAGGCAGAGAATATTGCTACTTTTAGTGGTTATCCCATTGGAGAAGCACATATTCCTGAAAACCTGCTAACTGATGCAGATACCTTACTGCACGGCTTCCAAACTTTTTATGTAGAAGGATCATTGACCAAACAAGCCAGCACGCCCTATGCTGGAACATCGGATGTTACCTACGCCGAAGATCGTGCTTATTTTAATATATACATCCGAACGGCAGCAGCTGCTACAACACCTTACTATTGGCGAATTACAGACCCATTGCCATGCCTAGATTATACCCCGACACTTGCTACTCGCTATGAATCTATGGATTTAAATACAGGGCATTGTGCCAATCCTGCTTATCAGCCAACAGAACATATACGTTTGGGGATTTATCGAGATTATGTTTCCATTACAGATGAAGAGGCTTTTGTTGCCGCGAATCCAACAATACCCTTGCAGTATGTCGATACGGATGGCAATACCGGAACTTTTGATGTCCCCTTTGAGGCATTTGTAAGCAATGGTGTTATCATCAATTATAAAATCACTTGGGCAGAAATGGAGGCTGTACTAGGACCAGGAGTTGGACTTTCAGATGTGGTTTGGGAATCGGAATCTATTGGGGTACAAGTAAATGTAGCGCCCGCCAATAATAGAACGGCTGCAAGAATGGAACTGCGCGGAACCGTTGCGCCTGATACACAAACTTATCCAATGCTGGATCAATACCAGCTCTACAACTATGCCCACTTTGATATCATTGCAGGAGGGGAAGAAACATACGTCGGGTGGATTTATGACAATGTCATCATTATAGATGAAGCGCCTATTTTAAGACCAGAAAAAAGAGTGACAGAATCCAATGGCTACATTAATCTAACTACGAGTACCGCTGGTGGAAGTTTTAGACCAGGAGAATCCATTATCGTGACGGACTTGTTACCCCTAGGGTATACTTTTAAACAAGAGTCGCAACAATACATGAACTTGAATGGTGGGAGCTGGAGTTGGAGTAACTCAAATGGGGATAGAAACTTGACCGATTATCCGGAATTGGACAACATCTCTATCTTAGCATACATTGATGTAGAAATAATAGACAATTATAATAATACCGGAAGACAACTCGTCCGAATAACATTTCTCGAACCACCAACACCTGATGGCTGGGTAGGGCTTACACAATTTCGCTTTACCTATTATCTGAATGAAGCTCCCATGAATTTTTCCGCGACCAATACGATGGAAGTTTTTCCGACCGATCCGGTTTCCCAACAAAATTTATTATGCCAAAGAAGCTTCAGTAGTTATCCGCAAGTTGCCCTCAGTTTTGACTTTAATGATCTAGATGGAGATGGTCTTATGTTTGGAGATGCTTACTGTCAGGATAGTGATAATGTAAGGCCTTCTAGTACTGTTGTTGATATTCAATCATATAAAGCGGTCAAGGGAGATTATGTCAATGATCTTGATTTTGAGTCCTTTCCAGCTGTGGCAGGGATCACGGAAAATGGCGGTGTCGCCGATTTTCAAATCAATATTGCCAATGTTGGGGGCGTAAATTTGGAGAATGTTGTCGTTTATGATATTCTTCCCCATGTGGGAGATGTAGGTTTGACAGAAACACAAATCAATACGCCTCGTAACAGTGATTTTGCAGTGATCTTTGAAGGAATAGATTTCGCAACTTTACCGGCAGGAACCGTTGTCGAGTATTCTGTTTCCAATACGCCTTGTCGGAATGAACTAACAACTGGGTTAATTCCTTTTCCAACAGGATGTACCAACGATTGGACAACGACATTGCCCAACCCAATGAGCGATGTTAGAGCATTGCGGTTTAGTTTTCCAACAGGCGATATCGCCGAATTTATTCCGGGAGAATCCATGTCGATTGAGTACGCGGTTTCTTATCCCGCGGGTGTCCTTGAGGGCGATGTCGCTTGGAATAGTTTTGCCTATGCCGGTACTCGTGTGGATGATGGTACGGCCATTCTTGCAGCAGAACCTGCCAAGGTGGGGATATCTATTCCCGAAGTCGATTTGAGTTTAACTAAAGACGTAGATCAATTGTTGCATTTTCTAGGAGAACCGGCTTGGTACACGGTTACTATTGAGCATGATGGAGAAGTAACGACGGATGGGAGCTATATTTTTCCCGTTGCTACTGTACGAGATATTTCCTTACAAGACAATGCTATTACGGCAGGGCTAACGATTGTGCCCGCGTCTTCCTTCATTTATAATACGGTAACAGGACTGGTAGAAGGTGCAACATTTGACGAATTAACCGGCGCAATTTTTATTCCTGAAATGGGGCCTAATGATGTCTTCGAACTTCGCTATGCTGCTTATACCAATCAAGAAACAACCATCACGAACACGGTAGAAATTATGGATCATCCGAACATGGATGATTCGGATTCGATACCGGGAAATGATATAGAGGGAGAAGATGACATTGACGAAGCCACCGCGTCTTGGGTAAATCCTGAGATTGATTTACAAAAATTGGTAGAAACGAGTATCGGGTCTGGCGTGTTTATCGAAGCGGATGGCAGTGATGGTTTGGAGGGAATCTACACTACTGGAGAACCGGTTACTTATCGTTTTATCGTTACCAATACGGGGTCTATAAACTTATCCGATGTTATACTTGCGGATAGCTTGGTTGGATTTGAGTGTAGCCAAACTATAGGCGATTTGAATGTTGGTGCTTCCACGGCAATTGACTGCACTTGGCCCTATGGTTTTGCTGCTGATCTTAATCCTTATGTGAATGTGGCTACCGTACAAGGTGTGGCAAGCTTAAATGGCGAGACAATTAATGTGAGCGATATAGACTCTGCTGCCGTACAAGTCAATGTTCCACCATTGGAGTTGTTCATAAACATTACTGAGCCGGCCTGTACTGGGACGGGAGATGGGGAACTAGATCTTGTTATTTTTGGAGGAGTGCCTCCCTTTACCATCAACTGGTCGAGTGGGGCAACGACCGAAGATGTTGGGCCTTTATCGCCCGGTAATTATACGGTTACTGTTCAGGATAGCCAGGGAGCAACAGATATGGTTAGCGGAACCATTACCGATCCGCCATTGCCTATCGTTAATACAACTGGTAGTACACCATATTGTGCTGGATCAAACATACTGCTTACGGAAAATGGAGGAGCCGCAACAACTTGGAATTGGAGTGGCCCTGCCGGTTTTAGTGCTGCCATACAAAATCCTTCTATTCCTAATGCGACTGTATTGCATGCTGGAAGTTATACCGTTGAAATTACCGATGCTCTTGGATGTACAGCAACGAGTGATGTGAACATTGCCTTAACAGAAATGTCTGCCATTGCGACCAATAATGTTATTTGTAATGATAATGTTACGCCAGATGATCCTACCGATGATACCTTTGTTTTTACCTTGCATGTTACGGGGGAAGGTTCCGGTGGTTGGCGAGGCTTGGGGGTGACGGCTCCTTATAATCAAGATGTCGTCGTTGGGCCTTTTCCTGTTAGTGATGGAGATGTAATGGGAACCATAACGGATGATTTTTGTAACAATGAGTTGACGGTTTCGGTTTCGGCACCCGATGCTTGCTCAACGAATAGTTTCTGTAACTTACAAACCATTATAAAAGAAAGT
>JAHDGC010000340.1 GCA_020627865.1 Saprospiraceae bacterium
CAGGCAGGCAGAAACGTAAGTGTCTGGAACGTTTGCAGAGAAAAAATTATTTAAATAAATTTAGATTACAGTGTATTAGCATGTTTTTTGGTCGCTGCTACTGTTCCCCATCCCTTTTGATCTTTTCAAAAATAGCTTCCATAATCCATGTATGGCGGGACAGTTTTCCGGGTCTTTTCTTGACCAAAATGTCAATCTCCCTCAATTGATCCACTGGAATCCTGAGTTGGACAAATTTTATATCATCATCTTTTTCTTGCTTTGTGACGACTTTATCCGGAGAACTTCCTCCTTTTAAGATCAATTCCGTGACCTTATCTTCTTTGATTTTGCTTACTTTTTCTTTCTTAGGTTTTCTTGATAGTGCCATGTGCAAATGCGTTATAAACTTTACAGCAAAGTTATAATAAAGTTATATCAAAGTCAAAATAACGTTATTCTTATTTTACGCTTTTGGTTTTAGCGAGATAATTTCATCAAATAGTGCTTGCAGCTCAGCAATGGCTTTCCGATTTTTGGGTTTGTATTCCATTACCGTTAATCCGGCAGCGGCGGCATTAGCAAAAGCTTTTCTTTCATTAAGGGTATTTTGTAAGACGGTCAACACTTCGGACTCCTCGATATACTTTCTACCCTCGGCAATGTCCTTTTGGTTATAGTCTACCTTATTCAAGACCGCATAAGATTGTAATTTAGGATTGGCAATTTCCATCTCTTTGACCAATTGTTCGACTTGTTCCAATGTCCACATATCGAAAGACCTTGGAGCGAAGGGGACTAGAAAAATATCAGAAACCACCATAGCTGCCCGTTGAGAAGCGGTATCCCTTCCTCCGGCATCAATGACGATGTGGTCATACTTCTCTTTCATCTTCAGGACTTCATTCCTTACCGAAAGACCAGATAATTTGACTGAAGTGTATCCCGTATCGCCCAAGGTTTCTGCTCTCCAAACCGAAAAATCAGATGCAGTTCCCTGATCATCGGCATCGACCAAAAGCACATCTTTGCCAGATTTTGCCAATAATACGGTTAAGGATACGGCCAGCGAAGTTTTACCACTTCCTCCCTTTATTCCACCAGCTGTAAAGATCATAATATTATTTTTTAAGTTAATATAACGTTATTTTAACTTCTTTATTACTTTAATACAAGTTTAAAATAACTTCAAAGGTATGAAATGTAATGGAAAATTAGGACAGGATAGGGGAGATAAAAAGATAAAATATAGTGTTTGAGGGTATAAAATATAAAATCAATACTGAGTGTATCTAAAAAATACTAGTTTTATAAGTAGTTTTACTGTTGCTAGTGATAGACGCTCACCACAGGTTTGACAAACAATTAAATAACAAACTGTTACTAGCTCACGACACTATAATTTTAAAAGAGAAAACACTATTTCAGATGAAACAAAAAAAAGAACTATTAAGGCAATTAAAACAACCAACCTTATTCACAGCACTATTGTTCCTTTATGTTATTGTATTTGTAAATTCGGTTATTGGACAAACAAACTATCAACAGGGTTGGGATGCCCTCAACAATGCGAATGTAGACGATGCGGTCATGCATTTTGAAAAAGCATTGGCAGAAAATGAAACTGATGAAAACACATTACTCTGCCTGACCTTTTTGTATTCTCAGCGAAACAAGGCAAAAAAAGCCGCGATTCATTTTGAGCAATACATGAAGACAGCCGAAAACCCATATCCTGCCTTGTATGCCATGTGGTTTGAAAATGGCGTGCTTGGAGAGGACTCGAAGAAAGAAAAACATCAGCTAGAATTGCTGAAGTCATTATCTAAGGATAAAAACAACAAACTGGAAAGAGCTGTACTGTACAAATTCTTTCGGCATTATACCATGTCTAATGATCTTAAGGGCATGCAGAAATTCTCAGACCAACTGATCACCTTAAATACTTGGGGATTGGCCGGGCCTTTCGATAATGTAATGAATAATGGTTTTGATAAAGATTTTGGTGTGCTTAAGAACCCAAAGGAAGATGCAACATTTGCTTCAAAGTATGGGGCAGAAATCAATTGGTTTACACCAAAGAAGAAATCGAGGGATGGGTATCTTTCTGCAAATGAATATTTTTATGCCGATAATGCTATCATGTATGCCCAAACTTTTGTGAAAGCAACTGACACAGAAAAAGAAATTTTGCTCAAAGCTGGCTATTCCGGTTCCCTGAAAATATGGGTCAATGATGAGGTGATATATGCCGAAAAAAAACGTCGTCGGACAGAATTAGATTTCTATACCTTCAAGCTTAAACTGAATAAAGGCTACAATAGAATTTTGGTGCAACTTGGTGATTATAATGAACAAGCGGCCAGTTTTTCGATGAGGATTACGGATTTGGAGAACAATCCAATAGCCTTGGAACAATCCGCAACTTATCAACCTTATATTACGGGACCAACCCAAGCCGAAGCAATCAAACATTTTGCCGTTGCATATTTTGAATCAAAAAATACCGATGAAAACGATCTATTGCATAACATATTATTGGCAAAGGCTTATGAACGATCATTCGAACTCCAGAAAGCAGAGGCGATTTATGAAAACATATTAGTAAAACATCCTAAGAACTATTTTGCCCTTAGAAATCTGGTTTTATTGTATGGTAAATCTGGGAACACCACCAATCAAAATAAATACTACAGTTTGTTTGAAGAAAGCTATCCACATTCTTTAGATATTCTTAGCAACGACATAAAAGAAGCCCTCAATGAAAAAGACAAAGCCAAATATAAAAAACTAACTAAGATTTTTCTGGACAAGTATCCAGGGCTTAGAGAAGAATTCGGCTTCAAGTTGGGGCTTGCTGGGCTGGAAGAAGATTATAAGCGTATATTATCACTAGTAGATGATTTGTACAAGAACTTTCCGAATGATTATACTGCCTTAACCTCAAAATATAAACTCGAAAAAAATCATTACTCCAATCCGGAAAAGGCGAAACAACTTTTGGTCGATTATTTGAAAGAAAACTATGCTTTTAGTATCGTTGAAGAATTGGGCGGAATTTATATCGAGGAAGGTAAGTTTGATAAAGCCCAAAAATTATTTGAAACCAGTGCAAAACATATTGTCGGAGATTTTTTCTCTAAAAGACTTATTGTTAACCTGCTTTCTCGGCAAGAAAAATACAAAGAGGGTATAGCTATTTGCAAAGAAATGTTGAAAAACACCCCTTCAGATTATCGGGTGATGCAGGATATTGCCAGACTTGCTTTATTCGAGAAAGACCAGAAAACAGCGTTGGAATATTACCGGAAGTCCATTGAATATTATCCTTTTTCCTTTGAAACCAATGAAAAAATAAGGGAGCTTGAAGGAAAGGAAAAAGCGATGGATTTTGTTCCGGAAGTCGATCCAGTAGCATTGCTCAAAGCTTATGAATCGAAAGGCAAGCCAGCCGTAAAAAAATCATTTGATGTGGTTTTGGAAAAGAAATCTACCATCCTATTCAAATCCAGTGCACAGGGCATGTCCCATAGTTACTTGATTAAAATCAATGATGAAACGGCCATAGAAAATTGGCAGCAGGCTTCTTTTAGTGCGAAACCCAATTTTAGGATGAACATTAAAGAAGCGTTGACCGTCAAGAAAAACGGGGAGAAAATAGATGCAGAGAGAAGCGGTGGTGAAGTTGTTTTTACCAATCTGGAAATAGGAGACTATGTTTTCGTTCATTATGTCGAAACGCAGGTTTCAGGCGGGAAAACCACCAAATTTATCAGCGATACGTTTCCCCTGAATGCTAGTGTTCCCTGTCATAAACTGGATTACAACCTCTATGTTGAAGAAGGTTTAGCGATTAAGGAAACCATTTCCTTAGGCAACCTAAAGCCGACTAAAGAAACAAAGCAGGGTTTTGTGCATTACAATTGGACAAAGGAAAACCCTAAGGTTTTAAAAGAGGAAAAGTATGCCGTACCTTTTAATGATCTGGCAGAGATGGTGCATTTTTCCGTCAACCATTCTTGGGATGAGATCGTACAGTGGTACAGCGATTTGTCCGCTCACCAAGCGAGGCCAGATTATACCATTGAAAAAATAGCGAAAGATTTATTTGAAGGAAAGAGCCTTTCCGTTGATGAAAAGTTTCATGCAATTTATGATTTCGTTTGTAAAAATATCCAGTACAGCTATATTGACTTCAGGCAAAGTGGCTATATTCCGCAAAAGGCATCTAATATTTACCATTCTAGGCTGGGAGATTGCAAGGATGTATCTACCTTGTTCGTTTCCATTGCCCGATCAATAGGATTAAAAGCCAATTTGGTCTTGATTAATACCAGTGATAATGGTCAGAAAAGTGTGGTATTGCCTTCCTTGAATTTTAATCATTGTATTGTAAAAGCCTATGATGGAACCAAAACAAAGTATCTGGAATTGACCGATCCGAATTTGCCATACGGCTACTTGTATTCCTATCATAAAAACGCACCGATTTTGGAGATTCCATATGAAGATGAACAACATAAAAGCCAGCTGGAATACCTTGATTTTAATAAAGGATATGAGAATACGGTATCACGCGTGACTATGGTTGAGGTGCAAGATGACAATGTCATGAAGATCAAAAGCGACAATGTGAAAAGAGGGACACTCGCAGGGCATTCCTGTAGTACCTACTTTAATGTGGACGAAACAGAAAGAAGAGACATCCTTAAAAATGCACTCTCCCCGAAATTTCAGTCAGGAATATCCATAGATGAATTTACTTTCAGTTCCCTTGCTCCTTTGGAGGATTTTACGGAATATTCTTACAGCTATACGGTCGCCAATGAGATTTTGAAACTGGGTTCGATGAAAAGCCTGAAAATCCCCTTTTCCGATGTAATTATCAGAATGAGTTTATTTGAAGATGGGGAAAGGGAATTTGATTTCGATTATATCTATTACGAACATATCGAAAACTATGAGGAAACCTTGAACATCAACTTGGGGGCGAACCGTGCTTTGGTGGAGGTTCCTGAAAATGTGCATCTGGAATACAACAAGAATATCTATGATTTGAAATTTGAAAAAACAGCTGCCAATCAGCTAAAAGTACATAGAAGTTATCGCGTCAACCGTGAAAATATCAAAGCGGAGGATTTCAAGGATTTTCGGGCATTTATGACGAAGGTGAATGAGGCGGAGCATACGCATTTGCTTTATAAGTGAAAAGTAAAAATTATGATTCTTTCACAAATTCCGTAAAGGCTCGTGAGTTCCAGCCGAACAGGTCTGAAACATGATTTTCAAGATTAATTGATTAACATGATTTTTTGTCGATCAATTTTGAATTGACTTATACAGGCAATGAGCTTTGTTAAAGAGCTAAAATTGCGTACTTTTACCATCATCCTAGCTTAACTTCCTAAACTTGCATCTTATGAGTACTCCTGTCGTAAAGTTTAACACCAAAGACCAAACCGAATTTTTTAAAGAACTGATCAGAAGGGTAAACGTATATTTCAAGGAAAAAAACATCTCTAGGCATGCCAATTTTAACATGAAATTCAAGACGGTTTTCATGATTTGCTTGTACTTCATTCCCCTGATCTTGATGCTTTCTGGGGTGGTGAGTACGGTTTGGCCTGTTATGCTCATGTGGGTATTGATGGGGTTTGGGATGTCCGGAATCGGATTGTCCATCATGCATGATGCGAATCATGGCTCTTATTCCAGCAATAAAAAAGTCAATGAAGCCTTAGGGTTTCTGATCAACTTCGTGGGAGGCTACCATGTAAATTGGAAGATCCAGCATAATGTACTGCACCATTCCTTTACAAATATTGAAGGATATGACGAGGATATTAGCCGGGCGCATGTTTTTCGGCTTTCGCCCAATCAGGAAGCCAATAGCAAGTACCGCTTTCAAGCATTTTATGCGCCTTTCTTTTATGCCCTCATGACCATCTACTGGTTTACGGCCAAAGATTTTCAACAATTGAAAAGGTACAAGGAGAAGGATTTGTTGAAAGGGCAGGGATTGACCTACGAAAAAGCCGTTGCCCATGCCTTGTTTCATAAAATGTGGTATGTAGGATTGTTCCTTATTTTGCCGTTGCTTATGGTTCCGCTGGCTTGGTGGCAAATTGTACTCGGCTTCTTACTGATGCATTTTATCTCTGGGTTGGTGTTGGCCTTGATTTTTCAACCTGCACATGTGATCGAAGAAACCAATTTTTATGTTACTGACGAAAAGGGTAGTGTAGAAAATAATTGGGCCATTCACCAGATGAATACTACCGCCAATTTTGCCAACAAAAGCCGCCTGTTCTCTTGGTTCGTTGGTGGGTTGAATTATCAGATTGAGCATCATTTGTTTCCACACATTTGCCATGTGCATTACAGGCACATTTCAGCCATTGTAAAGCAAACTGCAAAAGAGTTTAATGTGCCTTATCATCAGCATGAAACCTTTTTCGGTGCCGTGAAAAGCCATTTTTCTTTGCTCAACCAGTTGGGGAAGGGGCAATATGATAGGGATTTAGTGACAAGTTAGAATTGGTTTTATAATCTAGTTATACAATTAAACGAAATATTGATGTGTACAATGTCAATAGTACCATTATTATGTATACCTTTGTGGCAAAATTATAAACCAAACCCTGCAAAGTCGTATTCTGGATTTTAAGATGGGAAAAAATAAGTGTAAATGAGTTTTGAAGATTTGGAATTAATTTCCCCTGTGTTGAAGGCACTCAAAGACAAAAACTATACAAAACCAACTCCGATTCAAGGAAGAGCGATCCCCCTTGTGCTGAAAAGAAAAGATGTATTGGGCTGTGCACAAACCGGAACGGGTAAAACCGCCGCATTCTCGATCCCTATCATACAATTGATCCACCGGATAGAAAGTAAAGAACATGGCAAGCCTGCCTTACGGGCTTTGATCGTTACCCCAACAAGGGAACTGGCCATCCAGATTGATGAAAATATCAAAGCCTATAGCAAGTATACTGTCGTCAAACATACCGTCATTTTTGGTGGGGTAAAGCAGGGCAAGCAGGTAGAGGCGCTCCGCAAAGGAATACATGTTTTGGTAGCCACACCAGGTAGGTTGTTAGATTTGATCTCTCAGGGTATTATTAGCCTTAATACGGTAAAATTATTCGTGTTAGATGAAGCTGATCGGATGTTGGATATGGGTTTTATCAATGATATTCGCAAGCTGCTCAAATTACTTCCTTCCAAAAGGCAGTCCTTGTTCTTCTCTGCGACCATGCCGGATAATATTGTTGCCCTCTCGAAGAAGATTCTTCACAACCCGGTAAAAGTAGAGGTTGCTCCAGTTTCTTCCACTGCCGAAACGATTCAGCAATATCTTTACTATACCAACCGCACCGACAAGAAAGAATTGCTGTTCCACATTCTGAAAGATAAAAAGCTCGATCAGGTTTTATTGTTTTCCCGAACCAAGCGGGGAGCAGACCGGATCGCTCGGAATCTGAAAAAGAAACGGATCCCCTCGGCAGCTATTCATGGGGATAAAGCCCAGAATCAAAGACAGAAGGCCCTTAAGCAATTTAAGGCCGGAGAAATCCGCGTTTTGGTGGCTACGGATATTGCCGCCAGAGGGATTGACATTGACAAATTGAATTATGTGATCAATTATGATATTCCTAATGTTGCCGAAACTTATGTCCACCGTATTGGCCGGACGGGTAGGGCAGGGGAGGAAGGCATTGCGATTTCGCTTTGTGAGCCGGAGGAAAACATTTATGTGAAAGATATCGAAAGATTGATTAAACGGAAAATTGAAACGATAGA
>JAHDGC010000341.1 GCA_020627865.1 Saprospiraceae bacterium
CTACCGCGGTTTTTCCCAATTTATTTTTTGCTAAAAAAACATGAAAATGTATAACAATAAAATTTCAGGAACACTAATGCTCATAATGATCTTGCTATTCGCAAACGATCTCATCAGTCAAAACCCCAAAAACATCCAAGACAAATACTGGAACTATCGCGCCCGTTTTTTAGGAAGTGATGGTGGAGAAGGTTTCATCAGTGTAGGGCCAGCACGTGGACAAAGCCTTCCGATGGCTGGCCGGAATCCGGAAGCAGATTGTTTAAGAGATTGGCATCTCGTACACCATAAATGCCAGACGACCAAGGGAAAAGGTAAAGCAGGCTGGGGAGATGGTACTATTTATTTGGCCTACTATATTGCCACTTTGGCATTAGAATACCGAAACCTTAAGGATGCTGGACAAGATGTAACGAGTTGCTCAAAGGAACTGTATTTTGCTATGAAAGCCTTTGATCGCTTAGATGCTCGGGCAGAGGAAGTGTTGGGTTTTGCCCCAAAATTAGATGGCTTTTACATGCGGGATGATGTCCCCGGAGATTTTTTTATCAAAGGAAAAAAGGAAAAAAGGTTTGTCTCCAAAAAAGGACGGGCGTATCATTGTGTGGAGTCGGCTGGCGGGTGCGGTAAGAAAACATTGAATGATGGTTCCTTCGCGAGTCAGGATCAAACGATCTCCCTGATCTTTGCATTTGCTTTTGTAAAAAAATTGTTAAGTGATGAGTATCCGAAAAACTCGACACAAAGTTTTGGTGATTTGGCGGCCTTATACACACATCGAATGGTTAATTTTTTACTAGAAAATAAATGGCGAATCAAAGGTCCCGGAGGAGGCAAAGTGTCTAACAGGTGGGGTGGTGATTGCCGTGCCTTCAGTTCCTTGATGGCAGAGGCTGCCGAGAAGATTACGGAGAAGAAATATCGGAAGAGTTATCAGGGAGCAGGTTCCCGCTTTTTAGGGAAAACCCTTGCCGGAACCTATAACTGGGCCTATTTCGTGCAAAACAAGCGAAACCATGTCATGATATATAACATGATAATTGCGGCGGGTCGATGGAATGGTAAAAAAATTACCCGAAGATGTAAGCGGACAGATCAAATTGTTTTTTCATTAGCCAATGCCGTGCTCAACAATGAACCCATTCCAAATAATATGAAGGAGGAGGAAGTTGTCGCTATCCTAGAATCCGCCCCTTGGGATGGGCCTTGTTTCAATACGCCGGGTTGCAAGGCACCGGATGGTTGGAAATCTACAGATCGTTGGTGGCATGAAGGTTGGAAAAACGGAAATCCACACGGTCTTGTTGCAGAATACTCCGGTTTAGATTATATGTTTTTCTATAATCTCTATCATTATTTGTATAAAAGAAAATTGCCTCGTTTTCGTTCTCTGCTAGATACTGGGAAGTAGTTTTATATAGAATCGGTGTATAGCAAAAACCGTAGAGCCACGATGCATCGCGGCTCTACGGTTTTTGTTCGGAATCAAATTCCACTCTCCTCCTTCAATTGCTTCATTTTCATTTGCAACTCCAGTTTTTGCAACTTTCCTTTCGTTTTTCCGTAGCCGCTTTTAAGCGAAAAATTCATTTCCTTAACAGCCCTGTGGGGATCTTTATAAGCGTATATCCCCTTGGTTTTAATGCCCTGTACCGGTACGTAGTTATGATCCATAATAACAACCGCCGGATATGGATTAGAACCTGCTACCAAAGTACTACTGCCGTCTTCATTCTCCTTGATATGCATATCGCTGTAGGAGCTGGAATATTCAGAGACAAAGTAATTGTTCCCTTCAATTTTTAAATCGGTAATAGGCTCTTTTTCATAATTGAAAAACGGTATCTCATGATAGGCGCCCTCTTTAAGTTTGGGGCCGTAGCTGGCATGAAAAAAGAATACATCGGTAAAATCGAAGTGCTGGCGGAAAGCAGCCATGATCTGTTGGTTGAATTGCTCCATTTCTTTACTTGCTGAGGCGGCCATTTCGGAGAATCCCTTATCTTTCAATAATTTTATTTTTTTTTCTGAAGTTTGTAACCTGACCAATAAAGGATATTCCTTAATAGCTTCATAAATATTCAACCTGTTTTTCGTTTTTTTATATTGCTTTACTTTCATTTGGGCACAATCTCCTAATAAAAAGATGGAAAGTAATATGAACAGTGTGCTAAGGTGGAATTTCATAAGTATAAATGCTGTTTTAAAACATCAAAAAGTATAACATGAACTTAAAATTACAATATTTTTTGAGTGCATGACAAAATGAAGGACTTATTTTGAATTTTCCTTTCATTCATTTTTCTAAGAACAAGCCATACTAAATCAAAACGAACCCTCGATTGTCATTTCAAATATTCGTAGATGATTAGTAATGTTGTTTTATATTCAAAAAAATTATATTTCCTTTCTTTTTTTGATGACATTGCGGGGACATGTAAAGCCATTTTTTCTTAAGAAATATTGTAGGCAAAAAATATTTCATTATTTTTTATTTGTTTTTGTCACAGCATATTTTGGAAATTGCTTTCTAAGTGAAAGGGACTGTACCGTTTTTGTATAATTCTAGACCATAACTTTTAAAAAAGGTGCCGTTTCTTTAGAAAAAGAACATATATTAAAAATATATTTTTGTAATATCTTGTTAAGCTAATGGTTAAAATAGAGTCACACCAAATTAAGCGATTACTTTTATATTGCAGTAAACGTTAATATATTTGTCCTCGTAAACACTATTTTTATTTTCTAAGGTCTGTTAACAACCTTGACTCCGGAAATAACGGGAGTATCTCTGTCGTACTATGGTAAGGGTATATTCTCGTGTAAAAGTTGTTATCAGGCTAGGAAGACATTATTTATTAATCCTAATCCGTACACTATGGAACTGTTCTTACTTGTGGTAATTTACCAAGTAGCTATGGCTATTTTTTGCCTTGCTATGCCTAATCCGACAAAACCATCTGAATCCGGTGGCGGTTCATGATGGTTGGGGTTCTAAGTTTCAAAATAGGTACTTTTTGCTGTTTTGATTAAAGATTTGCTGTCTGTAAAGGCGCGCTATTGGTTTTAAAAACCAACTTTGCAATGAACTTTTACGTAGCTGTTCGGTATGCTCTAGGAAGAGATAATTATTTATACGCATACTGAATAGTTACGCTTTTATTAAATTTTTAAAAGAAACGGTACTTAGAACCAAGATGTTTTATCCAATTACTTCTCCTGGGTATTGGTCTTTCGGAAACTTCTAATAAAAGTTTTCACAGGAATAATTTATTCCGCTTTTTTCATAATAACCCATTAACGAACTCTTTATGTTATTGAGAAGATTTTTTACTGTTTTAGTGCTCTGTTTTTTATTTTTTCAAGGTGCAAATGCTCAGTTTATTTCTGATGCTGATTTATATGCTTACACTAGTACAAGTGGGCATACGAAGTCCGGAAAGCATGAAAAAAAGCATCCGGAAATCAAAAAGAAAGGAGGGGCCGTCCCCTATTATTATCGGCATCATAGAAAATTGTCAGCTGGTTATACCGGCTATGCGATTGAGTTGACCCAATCAGATTTTCCGCTCAGGCGCGATCATAAGTTGTTCCGTCAATTTGGGAATGTACATTATGATAATGTCTCGGGCGAAGGCTATTCGTATGTTATTAAAATTAACTTTACCTCTAAAAAGGCAGTGAAGAAATTCCTCAAAGACACTGTGCGTCACCGCGCACCGGAAGCCCGGGTTATTGAATATAAAATGGGCGAACGAAAGAGTTAAGTTTTCTTGTTTTTTAAGACGTTATGCCTGGCTTTCAGTTTCTGAATAGTCGGGCATTTTTGTGTGTATATTGTTTGGTAAGTTGATTTTCCAGTCACAAATCCATGCCAGAAAATTAGTTACACTAGTGTGGATTTAGATCAGGAGCTAAGAGAACGTGCAAACCAATCACTATACTACTTCGCCAACGCCGCACTCCGCAACCGCTGCAAGAACGGGGAAGCAAAAATAAAGTCCTGAAGAATCTGGTTGTCGGTATCGAGTACTTCATCCTTATTCCCCTGCCAGACCAATTCTCCCTTGTACAGTAAAGCAATATTATCCCCGATTTCCATAACCGAATTCATATCATGCGTGTTGATAACGGTCGTAATGTTGTTCTCTATCGTAATACTTTTAATCAATTCGTCAATAACGATTGAAGTTTTTGGATCAAGCCCAGAGTTGGGTTCGTCACAGAAAAGATATTTGGGTTCCAATACGATGGAACGGGCAATCCCAACCCTTTTTTGCATCCCTCCACTAATTTCGGAAGGAAACTTATCATTGCTACCGTCCAAATTGACACGAGCCAAACAATCATTTACCCGCATCAGTTTTTCCTTTTTGGTTTTGTTCGTAAACATATCCAAAGGGAAACGAATATTCTGCTCTACAGTCAAAGAGTCAAAAAGGGCAGAACCTTGAAACAACATGCCTACATCCATCCGGATAGCCCGACGCTGTGCCTTGTTGAGTTGGAAAAAATCAGTATCGTTGTACCATACCTTTCCTGCCGTCGGTGTAAATAAACCAACCAGAATTTTTAGCAAAACAGTTTTTCCCGCTCCGCTTCGACCAATAATCAAATTGGTTTTCCCGGGTAAGAAGTTACAAGAAATGCCCTGTAAGACTTCTACTTTTCCAAAAGACTTTTTTATATTTTCTACTTTGATCATTGCCGAAAAAATTATAAAGGAACCCCAGTTTATATGAAAAAATTACGAAGTAAGCAAAAGCGCAATCAAATAATCCGCAAATAAAATTAAAATATCACTTAAGACAACCGCTTGCGTACTAGCCTGCCCAAGCTCAATACTACCCCCTTTTACATAATAACCCTGATAACAGGAAATCGAAGTAAGCAAGAATGCAAAGACAACAGCCTTCACAAACATCATGAAAATATTGTAAGAATCAAAGAAAGAGCGCAGTCCCCGCACATAATCCGTATCAGTAATAATACCTGTCGGAACACTAGCTAAATAACCACCAATGATGCTGACGAAAGCCGCCAAGAAAACCAACATCGGAATGACCACCACGGCAGCAATCAGCTTGGGTAAGATCAGATATGCCGCAGTATTCACCCCCATAATTTCCATCGCATCTATATGCTCTTTCTGTCGCATCCCGCCGATTTCAGCAGCCATATTAGAGCCTACTTTCCCAGCCAGTACAAGGCAAGTAATTGTCGGTGCCATTTCTATAATAGTACTGTCCCGCACGATATATCCAATGTAGTAATCTGGGATAAAGCCGCCCTGTAACTGATAGGAAAACTGTACGGCCGTTACCGCTCCAATAAAGATAGAGATGATCCCAACAATAACCAAGGAGCCTATCCCGATGTCGTTCATCTGACGCATCGTCTCTTTCCAATACATGGAGAATTTCTCCGGCTTTGCAAATGCAGTACGGAGTAAAATCAGGTAGCGACCAAAGTGGTAAAGAAAATTTAAATTCATTTATTTGTGAATGTGATACTTTGTAGCGTCGTAATGCCTTACGACGTGGCAAATCGTATATGGTTAAAAATCTAGAATAGCACAAAATAAGTTAAATGGATCCTAACCGTATCTTTATTTCCAGTTTAATGCCAAAATTAGTGTATTTTTGAGGAAATTAACGAATTTATACATCTTTATACTAATTTTTACAATACATAATGAACGAACGGAAAAGGCTAATTGTTACAGGAGCCACTAAAGGAATTGGCAGGGCTATTGCAGAAACCTTTGCTGCTCAAGGCTTTGACCTCGCTATTTGTGCTAGAACTCAGGGAGATCTTGACGAATGCAAGGCAGCCTTAGAAGCAAAATACTCAGGCATAAGGGTGATTACAAGTGCCGCAGATATGCGTAAAAAAACGGATGTTTTGGCTTTCGCCGAAAAGATCAAATCCCTATGGGATAAGGTGGACGTCTTGGTCAATAATGCGGGCGTATTTTTACCCGGCAGCATCCAGGAGGAAGATGAGGGCGTGCTAGAATTACAAATCGAAACGAATCTCTACAGTGCTTACCATTTTACTAGAGCAATATTACCTTTAATGATCCCTCACCAAAGCGGAACAATTTTCAACATGTGTTCTGTGGCTAGCCTGAAAGCTTATCCTTCCGGTGGTTCTTACTGTATTTCCAAGTTTGCCTTATTGGGTTTCTCTAAAGTTTTACGAGAAGAAATGAAAGGAAAAGGCATCCGTGTCTGTGCCGTCATGCCTGGAGCCACCTGGTCAAACTCTTGGAAAGGTGTAGATTTGCCGCACGAGCGGTTAATGCTGGCAGAAGATGTGGCCAAAATGATGCTGGCTACAGAACAAATCAGTAACCATAGCGTGGTAGAAGATATCGTGCTCCGCCCCCAGCTTGGGGATGTATAGCAACCCTATCTGATGAAAATGATTCTTTGAAAGAATAGAAAAGAATCTGTACGAAAAATCTGTGTTAATCTGTATCACCTGCCTGCGTATCCGCAGGAACAGGCAGGTCTGTGGTGATTAATCACGATTTTAGGTGAAAAAATCTATGTTTTTTATAGTATTTACAAAATTTTTGATCAATGGATAACAAACACCCTCACATTCCATATCATGCCCTAAGTTTCCCAGAAGCTGAAATGCTACAGCGCGCAACCGACTTCTATGAAATGATGAACAAGCGCAGAACGGTACGCTCCTTTTCCTCGAAACCTGTTCCGAAGGCCTTACTGGAAAAAATTATACTAACGGCCTCGTCAGCACCTTCAGGAGCACACAAACAACCTTGGAGTTTTTGTTTAATAACCAACCCTGAAATCAAAGCTAAAATCAGGGAAGCTGCCGAGAAAGAAGAGTACATCAATTATCATGGTCGTATGTCTGATAAATGGCTTGAAGATTTGGAGCCTATCGGAACAGATTGGAATAAAGATTTTTTAACGGAAGCACCTTGTTTAATTGTGGTGTTTAAAAAAGCCTATGATCTGGTCGATGGCAAAAAAGAAAAGAATTATTATGTCAATGAATCTGTTGGACTTGCCGCAGGGTTTTTGTTAACGGCCATTCATCAGGCGGGTTTGGTTTCAGTAACGCATACTCCAAGCCCGATGAATTTTCTACAAAATGTATTGAACCGACCCGAAAACGAAAGGGCCTTTCTGCTCATTCCTGTTGGTTATCCGGCAGAAGATGTTACCGTTCCAGATTTTGAACGGAAAGGATTGGATAAAGTCCTAGTTCGCTATGATTGAGTATAAATAAAATCCAGAAAATTCTGCTTCAGACTTTTGCGTTATTAAAGAAATAATTTTAAACAACATGTGCACAGTAACCTTCATCGGGAAAGAAAACAATCAATTTATCTTAACCTCTAACCGAGATGAGCAAGCATCCCGCTCTAGTGTAGAGCTTGTTCGTGCTGTAAAGAAAAATATAGAACTGCTATTCCCAAAAGACAAACAAGCGGGAGGCAGTTGGATTGCGACCTCCAGCGATGGCAGGTTAGTCTGCTTACTCAATGGCGCTTTTGAACGGCACGAACGCCAACTCGCTCCTTATCGAAGAAGTCGTGGGCTTATGGTGTTGGATTTTTTTGAACATGTAAGCGCAACATGTTTTTTTGAAAATTATCTTTTTGAAAATATAGAACCTTTTACCCTCGTTGTTTTTGATAAAAATAAACTCTATGATTTTCGTTGGGATGGAAAAAACAAGCAAGAAAAGGTGTTAAATCCACTAGGCCAATACATTTGGTCAGCCGCAACTTTATACCCC
>JAHDGC010000342.1:0-268 GCA_020627865.1 Saprospiraceae bacterium
TGTAACCACTAGTGATAACCTTAATCTGGCCATAAGATGCCCCGAAAACCAA
The DNA here is from genome assembly GCA_020627865.1 of Saprospiraceae bacterium. Classification (GTDB taxonomy): domain Bacteria; phylum Bacteroidota; class Bacteroidia; order Chitinophagales; family Saprospiraceae; genus JAHDGC01. Next base: position 53 of record JAHDGC010000342.1, read on the forward strand.
GCATAGGGCGAAAGTCATTAATAATTTAAAATTTTTCATCTTTTTTTTGTTTAAAAAAGTTTAATAAATAAAATTGATTATTTTGGAGTATAAGCTACCGTAAAGTTAAAACTTTTTTCCATATTTAACAAATAATGAATGTAATAAATTATAGTAAAATACAAGTCATAGAATGTAATAAATTATAGTAAAATACAAGTCATGTCATTAAATATT
>JAHDGC010000342.1:278-7766 GCA_020627865.1 Saprospiraceae bacterium
AAGTGAGTATTTTTATACAATTTTCATACAAAAAAATATTTACATTTCATAATAAATATTTGTGTTTTATATGAATTTAGCAGAAAAATATTACATTTCACATAGTTGAATTTTTTATGTAATCCATTACATAGAAAGGAATTGTTCAAAAATCTTTCTACTTAAAAATGAAAATTAGTTTTGCTGAAAAATTACCACATCATCTCTGATAATAAAAGCGTGTGTAATAATTTATCAGACTGTGAATGAAGTAACAAAAGGAGAGTTTATAGTTAAGAGTCCTTCTGTTTGGGTTTGTTACCCAACAAATATAGGTTATTTTTTTATATTCTTATAAAAATTTTTAAAAAATTTGAATTATTTTAATTTATTGCATCTACTAGTATAATCTTACGACATTTTCGTGATTTATACAATTTTATTTTGCAATTATTGTAAATGATTTTTGTTTCTATTTATTACAGGTGAATTAATAACATGCATAAGTCGCAACCAACCGATAAATTTAATCACAATCCAATCATTCCCGTTATTATCCTCAATTGGAATGGGATTGAAGATACTATAGAGTGTATGGAGGCGCTTTTGGGGCAAACTTACAAACCTATACATATATATATAGTGGATAATGCGTCTAAGGGGGACGATGCAAACATCATCCGGGAAAAATGGGGGCATCTGGACAATGTGACGCTCGTTTTTAACGATAAAAACCTAGGATTCACCCTAGCACACAACGAAATATTCCGAGATTATATCTTGCCCAACAAAGCGTATAAATATGTAGCCTTGTTGAATAATGACACTTCGGCCAATCCGGATTGGTTGAAGCAACTATTTCTGACAGCAGAAAGGGAAAGTGCCACAATTGTAGCCAGCAAAATGATTAACTATTTTGATAGAAAAAAAATGGATAATGCTGGCCATCGGATGATTAACACTGCCGAAATTGTCTCTATAGGGCATAATGAACCTATAGAATTATATGATAAACCGTTTGTGAATATGGGAGCCTGTGCGGGAGCTACGCTTTATGCTGTTGATATGCTAAGGGATATTGGTATTTTTGATGAATATTTTCTTACAGGATATGAAGACGCAGAACTCGGGGTGCGGGCCAATATCCTCGGGTACAAATCAATTTACGAGCCTAAAGCAATTGTTTTCCATAAGGTTAGTGCCTCTATACGAAAAATTGTCGACTACAACTACTTGCTCAAAATTCAGACCAGTGTTTATTATTCTTATCTTAAATTGATGCCTGTAGGGGTATTGCTAATTAATTTGCCCTCTTTTTTGTTCAAATATCTGGCTATCCTGATTATTGACATTGTTTTTCTAAGGATCATGTTCTTGAAAATCCTCTTCCATGCTGCCTATAACGTTTTTGTAAAGGAACGGAAATTTATCTGGCAACAGCGCAGGGCCTTTTTGGGCAATCATAAGCCCATTTCCTCTTGGAAAATTATTCGGAAACAGGAATTTTTCCTCTGGTTTGATTTTAAAAGATTCGTCAATGATGTTTTGTTGAAAAAGAAACCTCTGCTGCAAAAAGCGATAGATGAGAAAAAGGCTCAGTAGGGTGATAAGCTCTCCAAAACCGCAACGGTTTCCCGCCCGGCTTTTTCCCACGAAAACCGTGCTGCCCGTTCTAATCCCGCTTTGCCCATCTGGATTCTGAGTTGCTCATCTGCATCCAGTTTTTCCAGCAGATTACATAGTTTTTCCGCCGAATCCGGTGGAAAATATAGTGCTGCATCCCCGCCAACCTCAGGCAAGCTGGAAACCCGCGATGTTAACACAGGTGTTCCACAGGCCATCGCTTCTAGCACGGGAAGACCAAATCCTTCATACAGGGATGGATAGACAAATATGCGGGCAAGGGAGTAGAGCACGGGAAGGTGTTCTTGCGCGACATAGCCCGGTAATATAATCTTATTTTTTACAGGAGATGTTTCCAGCTGCTGGATAAAGGACTCAATACGCCAACCTTTTTTGCCAACCAAAACCAGATGGAGGTCGCTATCATGTTTCGCATGAAATTGCTCAAAAGCCTTTAGAAGGGTAGGGAGGTTCTTACGAGGTTCTAACGTTCCGGTAAAAAGAATATAATTAGAACCGATACCATATTTCTGTAAAACTTCCGGTCGAGCATCAGGCTGGAAGATCTTATCTTTTCCCAATAAAATAGCGGTAGATTTTTCTTTCGTAAAGGGGAAGGTCTGGATGACATCTTGGCGCGTATATTCTGAATTCGTAATGACATGGGCAGCACGGCGAAGAATGCGGGGTAAGAAGACCTTGTGGGCAATCTGACTGTTGCGGATATGAAATTCCGGCATCAACAAGGGCGTCAGGTCATGGATGATGGTAACGCGTTTGATCCGAGCTGGTAAGTTAAATGGCCCAAAATGACAGGGTTCCACAACAATATCTACTCCAGCCTTGCGCAATTGAAGTGGAAAATGGAGGAACTGCCGCCATCTTTCATGCATCGGAACTTTAGGATTGATAGGAATAACGATCTCCTGAAAGCGGGGAAACTCGCCACCGGCTTTCGGTCGGACGATAACATATTCGTTTTTTCGATCCGTTTTGTGAATCGCTTTGAGTATTTCACGCGTATAAACATGAATCCCGGCATATTGAAGGTCTACAGCATCGGCAAGGAAGGCTATTTTCATCTTATTTTAAGTAGAATGACAAATTTATCGTAAAGTTATGAGAATCGGCATAGAGCGGCTATATTTTATAGTTATTTTTTATAAGATATAATCTGACAAATTGCTGACATTTAACAGAGTTTTTATAGCGTATAATTTGAATATGTTGAGGGGGAGTAGTAATTATGCTTAAGATACGAACTGCTATATAATTTAAAAATCACCCCCATTCACCAGTAGTAATTCTGTAAATCTGGCCGCTGTTACGATAAGGATTTCTATATATTTACGCAGTATTTTGTCAAAAATGCTATTCAAATATGTAGTTATAGTAAATATATTTATATTTGGGCATTGAAACTGATAATGAACCCGACCCTGTCAAGACTATTCTTTTAAAAATTTAATATATTTTTATATAATTTCCTATTTATTCACACTAAAACAACGTTTATGAATCAATTGAGACAACTACTTAGTTTCGTTTTGTTGATATGTCTAGTCCAGTATGCTAATGGACAAGGACAAACATGTGCGACTGCCGAGGCAGTTACACCAGGTACATATGCTACTGCTGGCCCTGCTGCAAATGGAGGAGGAGGAGCCACCGGCTATGCTGGGGGTTATGCTGGTATGGGGGTTAATGCTGATTGGTATTCCTATACTGCTGCTGAAGATGGCGTGATTACAATTAGTTCCTGTCTTGGAGGAGCTGATACTAGACTTTTTGTGCATACTTCTTGTGGTGATACTGCCGAAGATGAGCCATACAGTTTTAATGATGATGCTTGCCCATTCGCTGAAGGTGCAGCTAATTATGCTTCTGAGATCGTCAATCTTTCCGTAACTGCCGGTACAACTTATTATATTGAGTGGGATGATGCTTGGAATGGTTTGGCATTTGAGTGGACACTAGGTTTTGCGGCGATTACCACTGATCCTGCTATTGTTCGCCCTACGGTTCCGTTTTATCACCTTCCTGAATCACAATATGGTACAGGTATTGACTTGGGCGTAATTGCTGCTGATCTACTTGGTGGTTCAGGAGATGTTACCCTTAGTGTAGAAGTGTTGAACGTCGGTGGTGTTGTTGTTTATACGGATACTTCCGATGTCGTAACTTTAGGTGCAGATGAGATGGTTATTACTACAGGTAACTGGACGCCTGCCGCTGGAACTTATACCGTGAATTATTCTTTACATCCTGCTGGGGATGATCCTGTTCCTGACAATAATACTTACACGATATCTCATACGATTAGTGCTACTTATGGTGCAGAGCCTGAGCCGGATAATGGCCTTGGTCTTAATGGTTCAGGAGCATTCTGGATGGGGCAGGCTTACCCGATCTTGGCTGATGATATGTTGACTTCTGTTACTGGCTTTATCAATGTCGGTACTGCTGGTGTTACGTATGCTTTTGAGGTGTATGAAATATTGCCGGATAGTACTATTGGACCAATGTTGGCCAATTCTGGAGATCAAGTCTTGTCAGAAGTAGGTTCTTCTTGGATTACACATGACCTTACTGCTCCACTAGCCGTAACTGCTGGTCAAAAAATACTCGTAGCCGTAAGACTAGACGTTCCTGATGCAGCTAGTAGCCCATCTTTGGGAACTTACAGTGGAAACTGGGTACCTGGGAATTCCTACGCGAATGCTGGTGGTGGCTGGATTTTCATCGAAGATGCTAACTTTTTCTTTTGTTTCGCTATGCGGGCAAACTTTGGTGTCAGTACTTATAACCTGATCCTTCATGTAGATATGAATAATGAAACCGTTTCGCCAGATGGTGTTCATGTTGCTGGTGATTTCAATGGATGGGATCCGGCTGCTACACCTATGACAGATGATGATGGTGATGGGGTTTATACGGCAATTATTCCCGGCAATGTTAGTGAGTCGCAAGTTCAATACAGATTTATCAATGGCAACACCATGGCTGGTTCTGAAATGGTTCCCGGGGAATGCGGAATGGAAGATGCTGCCGGAATGCTAGCTCGGACAATTATGATGGGTGTTCAGGATACTGAATCAGAAGTTGTTTGCTTCGGAACTTGTGCCCTTTGTGTACCGGATGACTGTGAAGGAGAAGGTGTTATTTTCTGCGATGACTTTGAAGGATATAATATGGATGATCCACTAAGCACGCAGTCTACTTGGTGGACAACTTGGAGTGGTCAAAGCGGTACACCAGAGGAAGGTACCGTTAGTACAGCACAAGCCTATGACGGTACGCAGTCTATGTTTATCCAAGGTGCAGCTGGCGGTGGTCCTCAAGACGTTATCCTTGATCTTGGTGATTATAATACGGGTAGATACTGCTTGTCTTTCCGGATTTATATGCCAGCCAATAGCGGTGCTTACTACAATATCCAACATGTTTTTGATGGTGCTGCTGGTGAATACGAGTGGGCTAGTCAGATTACTTTTGACGCTGGTGGTACAGCATCTTTGGATGCTGGTGGTGCCGCTGCTGCTACTTTTGACTTTGCGAGTGATACCTGGATTCAGGTGACTCAAATCTTTGACCTGACGAATGATTGGACAGGTCTTATGATCGACGGCAGCCCGCTTTATCAGTGGCCTTTTAGTTGGCAGGCCACACAGCCGAATGGTCAGTTGAATCTTTCTGCGGTAGATTTTTACCCACTTGATGATACGCATTCTTTCTACATTGATGATGTACTATTCAAGGAGCTTCCTGATGTTCCTGCCGGAGACGATTGTGCTGCTGCTATGGATTTAACTTACATGCTTGGCGGTGGTGTTGATATGCCTGTTGTATCTAATGATATTTTTGATAACACTATGGCTACGCTGTCTGGCTTTGATCCTACTGTGGGATGGGAATGCTTCGGTGAGCCAGATGCATATGCGACTATGCCAAGTTTGGAAAATACCCTTTGGTTCTCTTTCATTGGTGATGGTAATGAGTACTTTATCGGTACGGTAATGTGCGATGCTACAAATTATATCATTGAAGGGGATACACAAATGGCGATCTATGAAGATGGTTGTAATAACCCTACACCTCTTGCGTGTAATGAGGATTCAGAATTTGCAACTCAAGGTAACTATGTTTCTGGTACCTTGTTGGCTACTGAAGAGGGGGTTACTTACTACATGATGATTGATGGTTTTGAAGCTACCGAGTTTGGTGGTGGGCCTTCTATCGGGGAGTTCTGTATCGAAATGACACAACAAGCTGTTCCTGTGGTGAACTTGACCCTTTCTGTGTACATGGGTGTAGAAATCGAGAATGGAGACTTTGATCCTGCTAACGATGTGGTTACGGTTGTGGGAAGCTGGAGCGGATTGACAGAATTCAACATGATGTCAGATGATGACGGTGATGGTGTTTATACGATTACGATTCCAGTTACCGCAGGTATGGATTATAACTACCTGTTCGTGAATGGTGATGGTTTCGGTGGTTTGGAAAGTGTTGATGCTAGCTGTACAGAAGTTGTCAATAACGTGAATTTCCGTGCTACAACTGTTGGTACAGAAGATATGATGGTAGACATGGTTTGCTTCGGTCAATGTCCTTCTGTTTCTTGTGTAGTCGGTATTGATGAGCTTGCTTTCTCTCAAGCATTGGATTTATTCCCGAATCCTGCAACGGATGTAGCAACCTTGAACTACAACTTCTCAGAAAGATTGGACATCAATGTTCGTGTTACCAATAGCCTTGGTCAAGTTGTGAGAACACATAACTTGGGTAATGTTCAAGCTGGTACTTTGAATATAGATGTAACTGATTTTGCTACTGGTATGTACTTTGTTGACGTTACCGATGGCCAAAACAGTGTTACGAAAAGACTTTTCGTAGATTAAAAAAAATAGTAAAAAATCGTAGGGACAATGCATGACTTGTCCCTACTACGATTTTTTTATTACGTTTTATTTTTATTAAAACCCGCTCTCCAACTCCACAATATCCCCACCAGTTCCGGCATGATGTAAGGCAAAAATAATCTCGTTGATATGCAGCAAAAAATCTCCGGAAAGTTTAGCCGGGCGGCCCTCTTGAATTGCTGTAGCCATTTCATCAATACCAATACCAAAGTCGATCACCTGCTTAATTTTCCGGTAACGCAAAGGCACTTTCTCTACCAACTTCAACCGTTTCTTCCGTGCTCCTGCTATCCGCAAGGCCGTTTTCATCCCTGGAATTTTGCTGAAAGGATGTCCATAAGTTCTCAGATTTAGTGGGTTGAAATCCTCGTGATAAACCGGGGCATAAGTATGAAAGCAGTTGTCAGTTCCTAAACTGCCCTTATCCCCAACAATAGTAAAACGGTGATTGTGTGGCGCATAAATACTATTGGTCAATCGAGCGACTACGCCAGATTTAAAATAAATAATGCCAACAGAAAAATCCGGTGTCGAAACTTTATAAGAGAGCTTTTCCGGTTTCAGACATTTGGAAAAAGCAACCACTCGCTCTGCCGGACCAAAAAAGCGAAGCATCCACGCAATATAATATCCGGCATGCTCCTGCGTGCAACCCACCTCAAATTCATTCTCCACCGGCCAAGGCGTTCCCGATTTACTTTTCCATTGTTCACACCGCATCAAATCTACCGGCCCATCATCAATCTCCGCATAAACCAGGCGGGGTTTTCCAATGATATTTTTATCCAGTTCTCTTTGTATGGTTCTCGCCGTTGGGCCAAGCATCGTACAAGGCGCTCCAGCCAAATAAAGATTTTTCTCCCTAGCTAAGGCAATCAATGCTTTCCCTTGCGGGTAATTGTCCGCCAAGGGTTTTTCGGAATAAACATGTTTGCCGCGTTCCAAGAAAAACTTCACCACTTCA
>JAHDGC010000343.1 GCA_020627865.1 Saprospiraceae bacterium
TTTTTATGTTAGTAAATATGAATATTGAACAAAGTTGTTAATCTCCAACAACGATGAATCTTTCTGTCTTGATTTTACCATTCGGTGTTTGGATGGATATGAAGTAACAGCCGGATAAAAAGTTAGTGGTGTTAACCTGCGTAACCGTCTGTCCCTTGGAAAGCGGGCGTTCTTGCAAGACCTTCCCATTGAAATCGGTGATAATCAATTGTGCATCAGCATCCAATTCATTTATAGAAACATTCAGCAGATTGGAAACTGGATTTGGATATAAGGTCAAATCCGTCACATAAGATGTGGCTTCAACTGAGGTTTGCTTAGGGTCTATAGAGGATTTGAATTCTGGGCCAGCCATACATGCAGAAATCATGACGTCATCAATGTAAATATAGTCTGCTTTTTGATTAGCATCGCAACGAATTCGAAGTTGGGTCGCTGTAGAAAATGGGCCATCAATAATCACCGTTTCGTTATAACGAGTATCATTGACAAAGTCTGCACCAGATGTATAAGTAGCTGCGTTTGTAAAGCCGTTTCCATTGTCTATTTCAACAACGAAACCGTCTCCACTTTCCATGCTCCTTGCATATAGTGAGAAATCAAGTGTAAGTTCTTCATAGAAGGAAAGATCGAGCGCATCCGTTATCATGGAAGATCCCATTCCTGAGTTGCTGCGTAAGCGGATGCAGTAGGTGCCGCTGTTTGCATATCTGCTATCCTGTCTTGCTCTTCGAACATCGTTGCCGCCATCATTCCAGATGCCCCAACCATCTTCAAAGTCGTTGTTATCGAAAATGACATAACTACATTCTCCCGTATCACATGGATCGCACAAGGAGCCACCACAATCTATCTCGGTTTCATCTCCATTTAAGATACCATCAGAACAGGTTTCACAAGAACCATCATCTTCGGTTGCGTTTGGATCGTAATTGTGTGCTGTAGCATCCGTACAACCTGGAACGGGGCATGCCATGCATAAGGCACCTCCACAGTCTACGCCAGTTTCATCTCCGTTTAAGATGCCATCAGAACAAGTTTCACAAGAGCCATCATCTTCGGTTGCATCTGGATTGTAATTATGGGCAGATTCATCTGTACACCCAGGAACAGCACATGCTGCACACAAGGAACCACCACAATCTATATCGGTTTCATCTCCGTTTAAGATACCATCAGAACAAGTTTCGCAAGAACCATCATCTTCGGTTGCGTCAGGATTGTAATTATGAGCGGCTTCATCGGTACAACCGGCAATCGGATCTGGGCAGGGAGCGCAGAAGGAACCACCACAGTCTATACCGGTTTCGTCTCCATTCTGGACACCATCATTGCAAGAAGCACCTTCTGTAGATACACAGAAATTGGTGGTTTCGGATGAGCCAAATTCTGCTCCCGAAGCTAATACATTTCCCGCTTCGTCTGTTACCGTATAGGAGCCTTCTCCATAGCCACAGCAGATACCATCTCCGAAGCTGTCATTTATGGTAAAATCATAACAACCATCAAGCAAGCAATTCGGTAAGGCTATGGTTGAACCATCTGCTTGACTACCATAGGTGCCTCCAGAAGCGACAACCGTTCCATCTGCATCTACAATAACCCAGCTTGTTTCTTCCGGATAATTGTCGAATAGAATGGTTACGGTAACTACATTATCATAGCAAGGGCAGGCTTCGCAATTGGAGCCACCACAATCCACATCTTCTTCGTCACCATTTTGAATGCCATCATCACAAGTCGGACAAACTGCTGCACATGGGCCACCACAATCAACGCCTTCCTCTCCTTGATTTTGGATGCCGTCATCGCAGGTTGGGCAGGCAATGCAAGATGCGCCACCGCAGTCAATATCTGTTTCGTCTTCATCTTGTACGCCGTTGAAACAATGATCCGGCGCGCAGGGTACATCAACCCCATCAATTACCCGAATCCCCGTACCATCAGGATCGAGCCAATCAATAAGCCGGGTAGAAGGAGTTCCTTCGCCTTCCCAAGAATAGGCAATTCCGCCATAAGAATCGTAAAGGTCGTTGCCACAGGCTGCACTACCACCATGTAATTGGCCAATGACTCTTTTGTTGGTATCAAAAAGTGGAGAACCAGAAGAACCCGGTTCTGTCGTTCCAATATTCCAGTCAGCCACAATGACATGGTTTCCTGTAGGGATGTCCTGGTTTCCAGAACCCCAGTTGCCCCAGTATACATCTTGGTCGTTTTCAAAACTGATTCTTTTTTCATCTGTACTTGGATGGTGAACGGCAATAGCGCCTCCTGTCGGTAAGGTGAATTCCGCATTCCAACCGGCCATAAATGCATTGGCTGTTGGAGAAACAGGGTCGTCTAGCTCTACCAATACGAAATCTGTTGCGGAACTCCTTGCCCTAAAGATGGAGCCAGTGTTGAAATCATTCAATTCACCGTCACCCGCTTGACCACTTTCCGGAGAATCAGGTTGGCGACAATAGCTATTTTCAAAATTCCAGTATGTTACCAAAGAAGGAGCATTGCTTTCGCTAATACCACAATGGTAAGCGGTCATAAAATAAGGCGTGCAATCTTGGCGAGCATTGGTAACCAAAAAACCGGTGCAGAAGGTACCACCGCCGGTAGAGATAACAGCTACGGAACGAATAATATCCCGATAGCCATCGACAATGTCCCAGCCGTCAGCAGCGCCACAGATCACATCAACATTGCAGGAGCCTGATGCTAATGCGCTAGCCCCTTCCTTGCCGAAGCCAATAAAATCGTGATTGACATAGGAGAGCTGTAGGTCAAGGGCTGTCCTTTTCGCAGAAGGAATCAGGACTTCGATGACCAATGCTTCGCCGGAAATGATAGGCGTCCACAACTGTTCATGTTCTTCATTATCAGCAGGGGTAAAAGGTCCGCGTATGGTTTCTTTATCAGGTGTGTATAAAATAAGGGAACCACCTTTGGGCATGAAATATTTGGTAAAGCCAAGGTTTAGGGACTTTGCACCTTCAGAGTATATCTTGAGTCGCCAAAGGTCTTTTCCATTCGGTAGGGTTTCCCATGTTCCATGTGTGTGTGGAGTAATGTTTACGGATACATTTTCGGCGTAGCGTGGGGCGGTGTCGGGACTTCTTCTGAGTTCTTCTGCTTTTCGCAGTTTTTCATTGTCTTGGTACGGTAATGTATATTGTTCTACTTCGTCGAGTGTGATTTTAGCCTTGGAGACTTTGGTGTCTTTTTGGGCTAATGTGATGTTTGAGAAACAACAAAAACATAGTAAGAGTACTATTTTGTAGTTCATAATTAGAAAGTTTAATTAGGTTTATAAAAATTAACAGTTATCTCAGCAAAGGTTTGGCACTATCGCTAAGGCGAATATCTTTCGATAGGATGGGGTCGAGTAGCGAATGTCAAGTACAGGATGGTGTGAAATAGGTACCTGCTTATCCTATTTTGAACACCAAATCGCCATTAGAATTAATTTTTATGTGTTGATCTAACCAATACATTATTCCGTAAAATGCATGAATTAATTATTGGTTTGACACTGTTTGGGTTAACGTAATACAAAAAGACAGATAGATGTTATTGGGGAAAACTTGAAAGAGTAAGAATTCAAGCTTGCGGGAGATCTGAAGATTATTCTTCAAAATTAGGAGCCTAATTATCAAGCCGTCTATGGGCGAAGCAATTAGGCAAGATTTACTATGCGAAGGGAATGTTTTTAGAAATAAAAAGTGACATTACTGCTTACAGAATTATGAAAAGTTAAATCGTTTGTGTTCCTTAAATGAGGATCATTTGTTGGGATGGTTCACGCAGCAATATTGTAGTATTTAGTGTCTTCTTCTCTAATAAAGTGGTAAATACTAGGGGTAGATTTGTAAACTTTTTCACTTCAAAAACATGGATAGTATATAGCAATAATAATGCCAAAAGTATGCGGTATGGTGTTTTTGTGTGATTTTTGTTGGGTAAATTGAAGTCTTGTAAACACTACAGTGCTGTTGCTCCAGATACCACGACCACAATTTCCCCCTTTACCTTCTTTTTTCCAAAATGCGTAATCAATTCAGCAACCGTTCCCCTTGCTGTTTCTTCATGCAACTTGGAAATTTCACGGCATACACAAGCCTGCCGCTCCGAGCCACAATGTTCGGCCAGTTGCTCCAAGCATTTCACCAATCGGAAAGGGGATTCGTACAATACAAAGCTAACGGGAAGTGTGGCGAGATACTTCAATCTCGTTTGCCGACCTTTTTTATGGGGAAGAAACCCTTCAAAATGAAACTTGTCGCAAGGAAGGCCAGAGTTAACCAATGCCGGAACGAAGGCTGTTGCCCCTGGGAGACATTGTACCGGAATATCGTGGCGCAAGCATTCTCGGATGAGCAAAAAGCCTGGGTCAGAAATACCGGGTGTGCCCGCATCGCTGATGAGCGCCATTTCCTGTCCGGAACTTAGGGCATCAATTAAACTGCTAAGGCTAGCGTGTTCGTTGTGGGCATGATGAGAGCGCATCGGGGTCTCAATATCAAAATGGCGGAGCAACTTCCCTGAGTTGCGGGTGTCTTCTGCCAGGATAAGGCCGACTTCTTTCAGGATGCGGATGGCTCTGAAGGTGATGTCTTCCAGATTGCCAATGGGTGTGGGAACGATGTAGAGCACTATTGTATTAAATGTAGAATAAAAATGTAAAGGTAGAAATTATGGTGAAGATTGGAATATTTTTGAAGGTAAAGAATAAGATACTAAACCTATGGTACACTCTTCTTAGAAAAAAGCTGAATCAAAACTGCCATCAAGATATAACAAAGGATGATTAAAGAAAAGGCCACTTCTTTAAAAACAATAAACATCAAAGCAGATAGGGCGACGAAAATAATACGCATCTCATTCCCTTTCCAGTTCAATGCGGTAAACTTGAAACTAAACATGGCCAAGTTCGCGTTAAGCAAATAGGAAAAAAGCGCAACGCAGCTGTATAGAAACCAAGGATTACTGACGAAATCCCGCATCCCGAAAGAATTCAGTTCGAAGATCAACATCAAGCCAACGACAAACATCGTACAGGAGGGCGTGGGTAATCCGATAAAATCCTGGGTTTGCCGTTCGTCAAGGTTGAAGCGAGCGAGCCGCATACCGGCAAACATGGAAACAATAAAAGCCGGTAGGGCAGGATAGTAAATGCCGTCCATTTTGATTTCACCCGTAAAGCCATAAACCAGCAATTGGTAGATAATCGCTCCGGGTACAACGCCAAAGGAAACCATATCTGCAATGGAATCGAGTTCTTTACCTAATGGGGATTTTACCTTTAGGATTCGGGCTGCTAGTCCATCGGCATAATCTGCTACCCCGCCAGCCAGCAAAAAACCGAATGCTTGCATAAATTGATTGTAGAATATACAAACCAATGCACAACACCCGAAAAACAGGTTCAATAAAGTAATGATATTTGGTAAAGATTTCATCTAAGTTGTTATATGCTTATTTGGGTTTGTATGGTCAGTTACTTCTAACAGGTAAATGCAGATCAATTTGATGCCTCTTGAATTTGCATATAAAATTATGGAAATAAATTGGTCTTTATGCTTCTTTTACGATATTAAACGCAAATTATTCTGCCAGTTATCAAAAATACCCGTACAATACGACAAATCTGGCTTTTTTCAACGTAACTTTGCACTTATTTTTATCTTTATTCGTTTTTTAAGGTGGATGATACCATGAACGGCAATTTGTTTTTAGTGAGAAATTGCATCGCTACTTTCCATCGACTATTTCGTCTGAATAAAGTATCCCAAGCCTGAGACCCTATCTCGTTGGAAAGAGTTAGATAGCAGAAAGGCATGAAATGCTGTTCAAACATTCAATATTATAGAAACATTAAATACACTGTGTAAAAGTAAATTGCAAAAGCGAGTCCCATTGGGATGGCTATCCTTGCCAGAGATGCAAATGCTTGGAACATTTGCAGGGAAAAAATTCTTATAAAGAACTTTTTACACAATGTATTAAACCCTAATCTAAAATTAAAGCATATGGGGCTTTCAAAAAGCTTTACCCTAGTTGTATTTTTCTTACTTTTTTTAGCAAATTATCTTTTTGCACAACCTTCCAACGATGGTTGTGAGAATCCCATTCCCTTAACCGATGTCTCGCAATGGTGTTCTGGAGATGCCGCTTTCACCAATGTGGATGCTACGGATTCTGGATACGGTGCGGCAACTTGTTTCAACACGGCCGCTGATGACGTTTGGTTTTCTTTTGTAGCGGAGGCTACTGATGTAACCATCATCATTAATGGAAACCAAATCATCGGGGGCGGAGGAACCTTGAACAATCCTCAAGCTGCCCTATATATCGGAACCTGCGGCGGTACCATTAATCAATTGGAATGTTCCCCTACGGGTGGAGAAGTAGGTAATGAGGTCATTGAGCTGTACAAAGGTGGTTTGTTGGTTGGAACAACTTATCTCCTCAGGGTGCAGGGAGCCGGCGGTGGAAACGGAACATTTGAGCTTTGTATCAATAACTACAATCAACCAGCACAACCGGGTTCGGATTGCCCGACATCGGCTGTACTTTGTGATAAGTCTTCCTTCGTAGTGCAGCAAGTGACCAGTGCGGGGAGCGATCCCGATGAGGCTGCAGGTACTTGCTTGGGTGCGGGCATTGGTCAAAATTCAGAGTCTAATTCCACATGGTTTACTTGGATTTGCGATGATCCAGGACCCTTGACTTTCGTCTTGACACCACTAAATGATCCGGATGACCTTGATTTTGTGGTTTATGAACTGCCCAATGGTATTGATGATTGTACGGACAAAATTCCATTACTTTGTATGGCCAGTGGAGAATTTGAATCAGAATTTCCAAACGGGCCTTGTTTCGGTGCAACGGGACTGAGTACATCTTCAACGGATACGAACGAGGATCCAGGGTGCTTAGGAGATAGTGATAATTTTATTGCACCGCTTAATATGGTTGCAGGTAGGGCATATGCGCTTATCGTGAATAATTTTTCACAATCTGGCAATGGCTTTAGTGTAGATTTTGGCGGGAGTGGAACTTTTCAGGGGCCGGAAGCCAGATATAATGCAACGCCAACAGAAGTGGTGTGCTATGGAGACCCTACTGTTTTTACGGATAATTCCTTTGCTCCACAAGGAAGCACTATTGTAGATTGGGAATGGACTTTTGGGGCAGGTGCTACGCCGAGTACGGCAACTGGTGCTGGAGCGCATAGTGTTACTTGGGACTCGCCGGGATTAAAATCTGTCGTGCTTACCGTGAGAAGTGATCTGGGCTGTATTGTTACAGAGATTGGAGAAATTCTCGTTGAGCCTTGTTGTGATGATGAAAATGCGATGACGGTAACGGCCGTAACGACAGATCTGGAGTGTGCCGAAATTGAGGATGGTATTGTAGATATTGATGTGAACAGTAATGTTCCGCCTTATACCTATGAATGGAGTACTGGGGCGAGTACGGAAGATATTAACGGACTTGGATTGGGGGATTATATGGTAACGATCACCAATGATGCTACTTGTGATACGGTGTTAACTTACACTATAGATGGCCCGCCACCGATAGATCCGGGTATTACGGTTCAGATGCCGACCTGTAATGGTGGTATGGATGGTGCCATTCTTTTGAATACAACTGGTGGTGTTCCGGGGTATACCTATAGCTGGGAGGGTGGCTCTTTTGGGAATGATAACTTTTTATTTAACTTACCGATTGGCTTTTATGATCTGGTTATCCGAGATGCCAAT
>JAHDGC010000344.1 GCA_020627865.1 Saprospiraceae bacterium
TTTTGCAACTAAATCGGGACATATTCATCCGTACTTTCTTTTTGATTTTTGCTTTCGGATTTTTCTACAATCGCTCGGCAGCCGAAGGGGTTTTAATTCTAGCAGTTAATCAAGTGTATATGCAATACATCAATTGGATGTCCTATGCGGTGGATGGTTTTGCTTACGCTTCCGAGAGTTTGATCGGGAAATACAAAGGGGCAAAAGATGCTATTTCATTGAAAAAAGCGATCAAGCTTACATTCGTTTGGGGAATGGGAGGCGCTTTGGTTTTTACTGTGATATATGGTCTAGGCGGTACTTTTTTCTTGCGAGTATTTACGGATCAAAGCACTGTAATTGAGGCAGCTATGCCCTTTTTGATCTGGATGATCATATTCCCAATAATTGCGACACCCTGCTATATTTGGGATGGTATTTACGTGGGGCTCACAGCGTCTAAGGCAATGCGGGACACGATGTTTATTGCTTTTGGAGTTTATATACTATCCTATTATTTATTCTTGCCTTATGGAAACCATGGTCTTTGGGCCGCCTTATTAGCTTATATGGGAGCGAGGGGTCTGATTCAGTGGTGGTGGTATCAAAAAGGGTATGTTATATAATTGTTGAAAAAGAAATAAAATCCTGTTTGCTCTGTTTAAAACAGATCTGTTTGTCATTATTTTTTATAAAAATGAATGTCACAGTCTAGTCTAACTTTTTTTCACAACCCGTTTTATTGGCATTTGATTTGATTTTTTCTGCATAGCTATATGCTGGAAATGTGCCCCCTTTTTGGCTGAATCCTATTGAGTTCTAAAGAGAATTATGTTGGGATTTATGTGTTTTGGTTAATTCCTTATATGGCTGTTTCTATTGAAATACACTCCAATTCATCTTTTTATTTTATAAATAAACAGTCTCCCATGAGAAACTTTCCTATCAAAATTTTTCTGAGCCTAGGGATATTCTTGATGTTCCATTGGGCTTCCGCTCAGAATTGCGGGATTGAAAATCCATCTTTTGAAATCAATACCAGTTGCCCGACAACCCATTCCCAATTTGATAAAGTCAATGATTGGCAGAATGCGGTTGATAATTTAGTGTCTACACCTGATTATTTTGCCTGTGGTATGTATTCATTTGAGGCTTCTGGCGTAAATATCGCATCTTATTATTTTGCACCTGAATGGACTGATTGTTCTAATAAAGGGTTTGCTGGTTTCTTTTTGAATTACACGGATGGTACTCAAGATCCTAGATATAGGGAGTATATAGCCCAACCTGTTAACTTAAAAGCAGGCCTAACCTATGAGTTAAGCATTGATATACACCAATCAGGGCACAGTGCTTCTGATGATTTGAGAGCTAACTTTGGTGTATTTGGATACAATGGTTCACTTCCTGCGACCCTTAATAGTGATTTTTGTATAATGGATGGAGGAAGCCCTGCCACGTTATTGGGAAGCATTAGCCGTTTTGATATTCGGGATACTATTCGGAATTTGACGGTATCATTTACACCAACAGTGGACTATAGCCATATTGTGCTTGGAGGGACTGACTGTGGAGTTAGTGCTACTGCAACAGGATATGTGTTCTTTGACAATGTAATCCTTACAGATACTGGTGCAGAAGAAACACTTACTCCTAGGGTAGTAAGTTACAATGATGGAAACTGTTGTATGACGGAGCATACGACCTCTTTTGTTATAGAAGGTAATAATGCCCCTACCGGTGCAACGATTACTTGGGGACAAAATCCAAGCAACCCGAAAGTACTAGACTTTTCTTCAACCAATACAACTAGTACCACAATATCAACTTCTGATCCAACCATTACACCTGGTATTTACGAGTTTACCTACTCTTTTACAAAAAATGCTTGTACCATAACAGATGAATATCTTATAGAAATTCAAGAAGGCATTTTATTTCCAGTAAGCCTTGGGCCAGATATTGAAATGTGTAACAATGCAGATTTTGATAATAGTGCTACTCGTATAGCTACTAGTTTGCCAATGTCTCCAACCTATACCCAATTAGCTGAAAATGGCTATGGAGCTTGGAGAACAGTCCTAAGAAAAGAAGACAATACAGAGTGGTTGTTTTCTTCAGCAATAGCACATGCGAATATTCCTATGACATTTGATGGACTTTACTATGAATTGCCAGATGAAGAACAGAAAATAAGGGGAGGATCTCTAACCGAGCTCTTAGTAAGATCCGCCTATGATACCATTTATTCTGTTTTATATGTGATGAATCAATGCGAAGATAATATTTTAACAGATACTTTGGAAATCATTGCAAGGGATATAGATCTTCAAAGAACAAGTGTCTATAACCCCCCCTTGTTTTCAATATCGGATACTGCCGTAATCAGCCAAACAAGAAACCTTGATTTCATATGGGATGCATTCCTTCTTGAAGACCATCCTAATTTAACATTCAATTGGACACAGGAGACTTTCACTTGGCCTGTAGCAGGAGGACCAGACAGAACGGGAACTGGAACGCTGGAATTCCTTAATCAAGGAACGGCTGATTCTATTCAAGTCAAAACGGCGGAATGTGGGGTTTACCTAATAAAAGTTACTGTTACAGACTCTGAAAGCGGTTGTGTATGGAGCGATGAGGCCTATATTGAGTTTGTTGGTTGCCAAGGTTTAGAAGCTTTAGCTGTGGACAAATGCGAATGTAATGGTGAACCTAATGGTTATGAAGAAACGGATGGGGCAGATAACAGACGTAGGTTTGTCTTTTTGGACTTATCGCCTTCCGCTGATGAAATTGATGCTAATCAATGGGAAGCATGGCTTTCCGTAATACAGGATGATGGAAGCGAGTGGGTCTTCCCTAATGGGAATAATATAGTAGGAGATGGACTGGATCAAGGAGATGTTTTTTTAGCCTATGAAAGCAGTAGAACTTTGCAGTTTAGGAACGCATTAGATTCTGTGAAATTAGTATGGCATGTCTCTAATGGCTTGTCAACAGTTACTGATACCTTTAATGTTTGTGTAAGAGATATAGATTTAGAGCGGTCTCGTTCTGTTAATACGCCAGGATGTACTGGTTGTAGACCTCTTTATCGGGCTTGTCCGGGCGAGCAAATGTTAGTCATGCAACAACCCGATTATGGTGTATATGCCAATTCCCAATATAGAAGACTGCTCCCCGCTGCTGGTTTAACTTTTAGCTGGACTCAGATATCTGGGCCAGGTACTTTGGATTTTGTGAATCCTAGTACCCATGATAGTTTGCTGGTTTCAGGGACAATACCGGGAGAGTATTTGATTCGAGTAACAGTTTCCAATGATGAAGGTTGTAGTTGGTATGATGAAAATTATTTATTAATACATGAAGAAGATCCAATAGTTAATGCTGGGCCGGACATTGATATATGTGTACCGGTAAATAGTGATTTGAACTATTTGTTTGCAACGAATGCGACTCCAAATGAAGATGATCCAAATTTTGACAGATATTGTACTTGGTGGAGTGCCATTGATGAAAATGGAATAGAATATATCTATGAGAATAGTTGTGGCTATTATGATGGAGATGGCTATGGTTTCGGCCTGCAAATGCCATTTAATGATAATGGGGCTCCTGATACTAGATTCAGAATTGATTTAGGTAGAGAATTTGACTTAGTGTGGCATGTACGAGCAGAATGTTCGATGATAGTAAAAACAGATACCTTTCATGTTAAAGTAAATGCCGAAGAGGCCAATACAGCTAATGCTGGGCCTGACCAGAGCGCAACGTGCAATATTGTCGAATTAGTGGGGAACGCATCTTCTGCTTCTGCTGCTAATTCTGGCTGTTTCTTATGGGAGCAAATTGATGGACCTGGAACGCTTAATATATTAAGTGCTACAGACCGTACGACTTATGTGGATACAAATGGAGCTCCTGCTGGGGTCTATACGATTAGGTATACCTTGGGCTGTGGTATTTGCAATAACTATGACGAAATGTTACTGACCATTGGTTCTGTTAACCCGCCGTCAGTTACTTTAAGTGCAAGTGAAACTAATGTTTGTGAAGGTGAAACGGTTGTGTTTACAGCAGGGAATGCTGATGAATACGCATTTTTTATAGATGGTGTATTGTATCAAAACTTTTCTGCAAATAATACTTTTGAATATGATGGATTCACCTCAAATGTTGTAGTTGAAGTAATAGGAAGGGACAATTCAACGGGATGTATTTCCTCTGGTAATCCTAATATTAATATTAATGTTGATTCCTCTCCCGACCCAACATTAGGAGGTGCTCAAGAATTAAATAATATTTGCTATGGAGACTCCCATTCGTTAACAGCCGGTGTTCCACTTGGCTATAATATAATCTGGTATACGAATCCAGATAAAACTGGAATACCAGTAAATGGTAATGAAGGTACCCCATCTGGACAAACATTTGAAGTTACTCCAGAGGTTACAACTTCTTATTATGGTTTCATAATTGATCCGAATGGAGTTTTATGTCCTAGCGAGAATTATGTCAAGATAGATGTAAGGGTATACCTTGTGAAATCTCCTATAATTACAGTTGATGCTTATGATGCCTGTACTATAGGTACAAGGACAATTAGGATAAGATTGGGGACAAGCCCTACTGATCCAGAAATCGGACAGGTTAATATTTATGATAATCCTGATGGGACAGGAACTCCTTTTAACCCTTTCCCATTAGGAGATTTTAGCTCTTTCAGCTATGATTTTGACCCTACAATTGTATATTATGCTATTAATGTTGAACCTGTTACGGGATGTTCTCCACCTCCCACCGCCTTTTCTTTGCCTATGGCTGGTTCTGTAGGTACTTTAGCGGCGTCGCCCCAAGATACCGTATGCTTTGGTTCAAGTGTCGATTTAATCGCTACGATGTCTAATCCATCGAACAATGTATTATGGTACTTAAATGATACCGCTTCAGGCACCCCATTAAATGTAGGAGGTACTTTAAGTGGAGCTGTATTCACCTATACACCAAATGCTACTGGTGAAATCACATTCTATGCATTTGACAAAGAAAATGTAGAAGATGCGTGTAACGCTATAAATCCTGACAGTATTAAAGTATTTGTTAAGTCACTTCCTACTATGGATGTAGATAATCTTCAAGCTTGTTATGGCAGTACTACAGAATTGGTTACGAATTCTGATTATGGAGACATTGTCATTTGGTACAATTATACTGACTATCAACAATCACTAAGTGACCCAAGTTTTGTCTTGAATCCTATCAATGGGGCAGGAACTCCTATTGGCGAAGGATTCGACATCTTGTTAAATTATGGAGATCCTGGGTATCTTTTGATTGGGCAGGTTATTGATACCGATCATGGTTGCATTAGTACTTTTAAAACCATACAGGTTATACCAAGGCTTAATATTACAACACAATTGGATGTTTATGCCGGTTCTGAAGGAACATACAATATTTGTGCATTATTGGATGATTTTTATAATGACTACCAACTAGAATGGAGTACAGGTGATACAACAATTGGCAATAATTGGTTGTCTTGCCTAAGTGTTTCTTGCCCTACTGATGGTGACAGGGACACTATAACGGTGATCGCTACAGATTTGACAACGGGCTGTGTAGCGTATGATACGGTATTTATAGAACCATGTTTCTTGATTGGAGATAGGGTATGGTTGGATGACAACTTGGACGGCAGTGATGATTTATACGCTGTTAATGGAGGTACAGATGCGAATCGCCGACAGGATGCAGGTGAACCAGGCGTAGAAGGGGTTGGAATCATATTTAACCCAGGAGCCAATATGTGGAATGTAGTTGCTTTTGCCGATACCGTATATACAGATGCAACAGGCTATTATGAGTATTTATTGCCTAATCCCGCTTCCTTGACCCAATCCCCTGATTATAATGTCAGTTTATTAAGAGAACCTTCAAATGGTATGAATGGTCAAGTGAAAAATAATGATGGTTACATTGCTTTGAGTACTTGGTACAGTGGAACTTCAGACACAGATGAAACTAATGATGCTGACAGTGAAGGGAATTATTCTATGAGTGATTTGATCAATTTAGAAATGAACCTAGATTTTGCATTATACGAAGCTTTATTCCCTTATGAAGGTTTGGTTTGGTTCGATACGGACAAAAACGGATATTATGAAATTGGTGAACCTTTGTTGGAAGGAGTGGAAGTGACCCTTTATGCTCCAAGTCAAGGCTTCTGGCAAGGCCCCGATACTATAACAGTTACTACAGGAGCAGACGGAGTTTATCGTTTTCCAAATGTAGATCCATGGAGACCTTCTTACTTTAAAATTGATCCTTCTACCAATATGAATGGTTATACTGATTTGACGACTACAGTTCGTTACACTTGGCCGAATATCCCAAGTGGTCATGATTATCAATTAGATAATGACTTCGAGTTAAGAGAAATTGACAATCAGGTGTTTGCTGTAGTAGCCATGTACCCAGGGAATCCAACTGGCTGGGGTGGTATGCCTTTAGAATATGGACAAGATGCTGGTTTCATTAAGGATGAAATTAGAATAGTCAATTTTGTCTGGAATGACTTGAATGGGGATGGAATGCAAGATGGTGGAGAGTCAGGTATTGGTGGCGTGACAGTTACCGCTCATGGCGCCGACAGTGATGGAAATGCAATTGTTTTGGCGACAACAACGACAGCTAGTGATGGTAGTTATGAATTGATCATACCTAATCCTAGTACAGCTTGGATGTTCGATGATATGTTTGTCAGTTTCGATATATCTACGAATACCGATGGTCTTGTAGGAATGATGATGACCAATCAAATAGACGAATTCACATTAACAGAAATCAATGCTTCCCAAGTTCAAAATATTGGGACAGTATTTGGCGGTCTGAATATAGAGGTCGGGATGTATCTGCCTGGTAGTGCGATACCTATTGGTTCAACAGTACATGTTGATGCTGGATTCGTGGGAAATATGATTGTCAGTAACAAGGTTTGGTTGGATTTGAATGAAAACGGAATCCAAGAAGATGGAGAGCCAGGTTTCCCTAATGCCCGCGTAGAAGTAGGAGTGACAGAAGCCAGTTCTGATACTTATAATCAAATTTTGAGTACAAATACAGATGCTTCTGGTGAATATGAAATTACGGTTCCTTTTGGTATGGTTGGAACTGTTAACAATGATACTGATCTTGGTTTCTTTGTGAACTTTTATCCTTATTATCCAGCACCAGCACCAGGTTCTACCTCTTACCCTGGGTTTAGTGCAACCACTAAAGATGCAGGGTCTGATGATGAAATAGACAGTGATGCAGAATCAACTTACTTTAATGGCAACGGAGAAACCTTTATCGGTTATCAAATCCCTGATGCTCAAATAGCTGGTGGTAGTAGAGTGGATGCTGATTTAGGCTTAAAATTAGAATCTGGATATTGTGTATACAATTTTGTGTGGTTTGATGCCGATGGTGACGGTATTCAAGATTCAGGTGAGCCAGGTATCGAAGGTGCTGAGGTAAGTTTGGCTTGGATTGATGGAACTAGTGTCAATACGATTACAGGTACAGAAACTGCAACAGATGGTAGTTATCTTATTTGTATCGCGCAAGATGTTTTGGATAAAGTATCTGGTGAGCCAGGATTTAATGGATTCTTGGTTTATTTCAATGCTGGTGCCGCAGGTAAGATCAATCCTGACTATGAAAGGATTGATTTCACTATCCCTAACGTCCCTTCTGATGATGC
>JAHDGC010000345.1 GCA_020627865.1 Saprospiraceae bacterium
AGGCTTTCACAGATTTCCGTGAAAGCCTTCTTTTAATTTGTAGCTGCTAGTTAAAATCGTTGATGATTTCATAACTGAAAACACCTAGAATCAACAGCAGGATTCCAAAAATGATCATGGGAGATAATATTTAAAAAATAAAAAATGGTCTTTAGGGATACGATAACTTAGGCTGGATTGTTTCTGTTTTAAGGAAAAATTTGGCTTTCGGAAAATCGTAACCTTTATAATTTGTATTTGTAAAATTACGGGTTTTCACCATAATAGTCAAGTTTTAAAACAATTTTAATATACATCTAAAACAAAAAGGCCTGATTTTCAACAAATCAGACCTTTAAAATTTCTGTATTAAAGAGCAAGAAACGTAATGCATTTCCATAATAGGAGTCGTAATGCATTTCCATAATAGGAGTCGTAATGCATTACGACTCTACGCGCACCCTACGGCAATGCTATCCTACCCTTCTTTTTGCTTTAGACCCCTTGGGTCTACCTCTAGTTTTCTTTGCGGCTACTTTTTTCGTAGCTGCTTTTTTAACCGTTGTTTTAGCTGCCGCCTTTTTAGCTGTCGTTTTTTTCACGGCCGTTTTCTTGGTGGCTTTTTTAGGTCTTGTAGCGGCATTGTATCTTTTTCCTACAGCCCCCCAATCTATAACGTTAAAAAATGCACTGACATAGTCGCCTCTTTTATTTTGATAATTCAGGTAGTAAGCATGCTCCCAAACATCAAGGCCAAGGATAGGAGTTCCTTTCTTTGGAGCTACATCCATTAAAGGATTGTCTTGGTTTGGTGTAGAGGTAACGAATAGTTTTCCACCTCTACCTACACATAACCAGGCCCAACCAGAACCGAAACGAGTAGCAGCAGCAGCAGCAAATTTTTCTTTGAAATTATCAAAGCTTTTGAATGATGCTTTTATCGCTTTGCCTAATTTGCTGGTTGCTTTAGGTTCTTCCCCTCCATCCGGAGACATCACAGACCAGAACAAACTGTGGTTGTAAAAACCACCGCCGTTGTTTCTTACGGCATCACTGTGTTTGGAAACTTTGGCAAGAATTTCTTCAATTTCCATTCCTTCTAAATCTGTTCCTTCAATTGCAGCATTTAATTTATTAGTATAACCTGCGTGATGTTTTTGATGATGAATCTCCATCGTTGCCTTATCAATGTGTGGCTCTAATGCATCAACCTTGTAAGCCAACTCTGGTAATTTGAATGCCATAGTACTTTTTTTAAATGAATAAATTAGTTTAGTTTTTTTAGTAAACAAGTAAAAATAAAAAAGACAAAAGTATAAAGTAACGTGCTAAAGTAAAAAGTAGTGTACTACACAATTAGTTAATCTTAATAGCAAATTGCTTAATCTATTTTCATTCATTTACATAGAAAGAAAATAGGGAAATAAAATAAATTTAGCTTCTCCTGATTTTCAATAAAGTGCAAATATAATTATAAAATATTTTACTTGTGAAATTTTTGTTGAAAATTAATTTTTTTTGATCGTTTTTTTTCATTAAAATGCAAAATTTATAACAAAATATTTCCCTACTGGATTTAAAAAACCAAATTATACGAACGAACTTGCGCTATTGATAACACAATTAATATTTACTAAACTTTGGAAGTAATCTAAACGTCAAGTTTTAATTATTAAGATTAATTAT
This sequence comes from Saprospiraceae bacterium, assembly GCA_020627865.1. Taxonomy (GTDB): domain Bacteria; phylum Bacteroidota; class Bacteroidia; order Chitinophagales; family Saprospiraceae; genus JAHDGC01. The sequence goes on from JAHDGC010000345.1 coordinate 1,666, forward strand.
TTCCATTAAATATCATAATTCAACCCGAACTTTTTCATTCAAACTCCACTATAAAAATTATTAAAAATAAAATTGACATTTATCTTTTAAAATGCCATTCCCCAATCACACAAAACATAAACATTACCGCTAGGATTATATTTTTTTAAAGGGAAAAATGTTTTTTCCAATTAAAAAAAGAGTTAAAACAATTAAAACCATAACAATAAAAATGTAAGCCTCTTCATCAATCTAAATTAATTAAAATGCTATTACAAAAAAGCTTTTTCTACTTTATCAAAAAAAACCATCATCGCTCCACTTAATATTTCCCAAGGGCTTGCTTTCGCTCAATTTCCCTATAGAAAAAGTTCTTCCTTATTTATCAACAAAAATTTAAGTAACTTTCTATATCTTTGCGCCGTTATTAAAAAATAAAATACCATTTATGAAATATAGAACAGAAAAAGACAGTATTGGCCCTGTTAAAGTTCCTGCTGAAAAATACTGGGGCGCACAAACGCAACGTTCCCTTCAGAATTTTAAAATTGGCGGACAAAAAATGCCTATGGAAGTGATTCGTGCTTTTGCTATTTTAAAAAAATCGGCAGCCTTGACCAATCATGATTGTGGTGCGCTTAAAAAAAATAGGGCAACACTTATCGGTAAAGTTTGTGATGAAATTCTCGCCGGAAAATTAGACGATCAATTTCCACTCGTGGTTTGGCAAACCGGTTCCGGAACACAATCCAACATGAATGTCAATGAAGTTATTGCCAATCGTGGACACGTGCTTACAGGTGGCGAGCTTACGGACAAAGAAAAAGTTTTGCATCCGAATGATGATGTCAATAAATCGCAATCTTCTAACGACACCTACCCTACCGCAATGCATATTGCAGCTTATAAAATTTTGGTAGAAAATTGCATTCCAGGTATTGAAGCTTTGCGAGACACTTTGGCCGCAAAGTCGAAGGAATTTATGAAAGTGGTAAAAATTGGAAGAACGCATTTTATGGATGCGACTCCGGTAACGGTTGGGCAAGAATTATCGGGTTATGTTTCACAATTGAATCATGGTATTGCTGCGATAAAAAACACACTGAAACATTTGGGAGAATTAGCACTTGGCGGAACGGCTGTCGGAACAGGATTAAACACCCCAAAAGGCTACGATAAAAAAGCAGCAGCCCACATTGCTAAAATTACAGGCTTACCTTTCAAGTCGGCTAAAAATAAATTTGAAGCCCTTGCCGCACATGATGCCATTGTAGAATCACATGGTGCTTTAAAAACGGTAGCGGTTTCCTTGATGAAAATCGGGAATGATATTCGGATGTTGGCTTCTGGTCCGCGTTGTGGTATTGGGGAGTTAATTATTCCCGCTAATGAACCGGGTTCTTCTATCATGCCGGGCAAAGTAAACCCTACGCAAGCTGAAGCTTTGACGATGGCCATGGCGCAAGTGATCGGGAATGATGTGGCGATTAATGTCGGGGGTATGAACGGACAATTTGAGTTGAATGTTTTTAAGCCGATGATGATTTATAATTTTTTGGTTTCTGCTCGCTTGATCGGGGATGCTTGTGTTTCGTTTAATGAAAATTGTGCGAAAGGTATTGTTCCGAATTATGATCGGATTGAAAAGAATTTGCAAAACTCCTTGATGCTGGTAACGGCTTTGAATACAAAAATTGGATATGATAAAGCAGCGACGATCGCGAAGAAGGCTTATAAGGAGAATACGACATTGAAGGCGGCGGCTATCGAGTTGGGTTATTTGACGGAGAAGGAGTTTGACGCTTGGGTTCGGCCGGAGAAGATGATATAGATTTTAGATCATTCGCTTCGCTCATTTTTAGAGGTTAGATCGCTGCGCTGTTAGATCATTCGCTTCGCTCATTTTTAGAGGTTAGATGCTGCGCTGCTGGTAACTTGGGTGACGGAGAAAATTCTAGGAGATAAAATGTGAGGATGAAGCTTAGGGAGTGGAGCGTTTAGATAAGTTTTGGTTTTAGAAAAAATGGCACTATAAAAAAAGTGAGGGTAAACACTTTTGATCGCTTACAAGGAAAAGGTTACCGATAGAAAATCCCGCAAATTAACTAATCCAGAGAATTCTGCTTCAGACTTTTACGGGATCGGTTAACTTCTGTGGATCAAGTCCTATAATTTTTCTCGTAATCCCGAAAAAAATTAGAATAGAGAGTACGATGTAGTATCTGCTCTCTATTCTTCGTTTTAGTTAACAGCTTTATATCCAATGACAATATAAATTTTAAAGGGTTGCAGCATCGGCAAAAAAATTACAATACTCTTTGTACACCCAATGTAAAACGAATAAATTTATGATCTACGGCAATACCATCTATCCTATTATTGTCGATATATTCATCACGATCTATGGTATTATAAAAGCTATATTCCAAACCATATAACCAACGCCATTTTTCATTTATTGCATAAGTGGATTGCATGCCCAATAAAGCACTAAATGCCTTCATATCCTCTTTTTTGTAGCTGCCATCATATCTATCAAAACTATTCTTATAGTTCCCGGCGAGGATAAAACTTGCTGTTCCCCCGAGGTATCCGATGCACCTTATCTTTTCTTTTGCTAGCCATACGAATCCTGCCTTTAAAGGGATTTCTACTAGGGGATAAGTCAATGTTTTTATCGTGACCAATTCTTGTGTAAAACTCCGGCTGTCTTCGGGCAATCTTGATTGATTCAAATAGCCGATGGAACCGAATCGCCTATTGGCTAAATTCAATCCGGAAGCCAAGTAAAATTTATTCTTGATGGTGGCATCCAGTTCAATCCCCATACCGTATCCTATTGTAAACTGTTCTATTGGTTTTGCATTGTCCCCCAATAATGCTTTATCCACAATCGAAATATCTGGCAAAATCGTCAAGGATATATTTTCTAGTTTAAAGGTTTGACCAAATAGGATGCTGCTCGAAAAGAATAAGAATATGATGATACTTTTTTGGACTTTCATTTTATAATTTTAGTACACTGTAACAAAAATTCTTTATAATTTTCTTTTCCTGCAAACGTTCCAGACATTTGCGTTTCTGCCTGCCTGGCAACCTGCCTGGCAAGCCACGCAGACAGGGCCACGCAGACAGGGCAAAGACATGCCGTCCCTGCCTGCGTGACCGCAGTTCAGGCAGGCCAATGGGACTCGTTTTTACAAGAAACTTTTGTTACACGGTATTTTTAGTTTGCTTAGATTTACTAATTTATAAAACGAGTGCAAATGATTTTTAGTTGGGAGATTAATTTCAAAATGATCACTATGGTAAATTAGCCAACCATAAGATGATATCCAGACACTCCGGAGCTGGGGGTGCTCCGAAGGAAGTGCCTGGTGTTCCGTTATCGTCAGTTCCTGCACTACTCACTTTATCATTGCTAGCTAGCTACTTGCAGGATGTCATCTGAAATTAATATTAGTTTGTATTTTAAAATCAAAAATTATGATATGAGGCTATCTATAGTCCAAATTTCCAATGCTGGAGGGCTGGGGAAGATTAGGCAAAAGACAGCGAGTTATTGGGAAGGCAATCAGTGATTAAGGATCATAAAATTAGCATCATTGAAGAAAAACGTCTTTGAGATGGGTAAGACTATACTTCAAGTACCGCCTAACAAAAATATAAATTAAAGTTGACCTTTCCTGTAAAAAATAGAGATAATTTTGATAAAAAAATCTCCCCTTGCACAAACCTATTTTACAAACACATATACATTAAAATAAAACACAATAACAAAATTACACATCTTACCGCAAGCGCTATATGATGAAAAATTATTACTTCCCCTCGCAATTATCTTTTTCTACCCAACCGCATTTACTAAAAGCGGGATACAATTAACCGAATAATATCTCTAAATATATTGACCACATTGCACGCATGAAAAAATTATTTAATATGTAAAATTAACACGCATATTTAATTCCAATATGTATTAAAATATTTTCCTAAAATAAAAACCGACACATAAGCATGTAAAATAATATAAAAATTATTGGGCAGAGGCTATAACAGCTTAAAATGGCACAAAATTTACAATGAATTGATTAGCAAGATATTACAATATAATGTGTGTTATTGTGCTAACTCTATTTTTGTATACAAGCATTTTTAATGCTAACATCTGACAAATTATCTTAACGCATTATAATATATATTTGACAAGAATTTCTTATTTTTGAGTATTCATATACCTTTCTTTAAAGTTAGAATTGAGAAACTGTTCAAGCCTTTCCCAGAACCCGTACTTGTATTTAATTTATTATACAATAGCCCGATATTTATTATCCAGACCTTCTCGCTAGAAAGAAGGAGGATAAGTAATTCTTATTGTATCCAATATAAAATTGTATAAAACGAACCAAGCTGTTTTCCCAAAACTGATGTTTAAGAACCAAACTTCTTAAGTATAAACTTTCATCCCATAACCGATCTTATTACAGAGTTATCATATTACAAATACTGCATTCATTGGTATTTGCAATATGTATATGCGAATATAATTGTCCCACAAATCGGCTTGCTATACGTCATTTAGCGTAAGAAGTGATATCTAATTTTGCACTCTTTTTCATCTATTATCTACTGATGCCATCAGTGGAATGGGTGTTTATTTGCCTTGATTAAAGTAATCACTTTTATATAAAAATGCAATGCTCAATTAACCAAATATTTATTTAAAACTATAATTTCATAACAATAAAAACCCGAACTATTGCTTTTCTATCTTAGGCAAATGAATATTATAAATACGAGAGTTTACCATCATAGAAAAGTTTTAGCGGGTACATATTTTTCTAAACAAAAAAAACTATGTATTCTTTTTACCAACACCTAAGAATTCTATCACTTGCCGCATTGTTTTTTGTGGTGGCCAATAATGCCTCCGCGCAATGCTCCCCAGCACCAACCCTGACCGCAACGGTACCGACTCAGCTTTTTGTCTGTGACCCTAATGGAAACTTTACCGTTACCCTAAACTTTGCAGATATACCCGCTGGAGCAACCGCAACGATCGAGCTTTCCGATGTTGCTGGCGTCGAGTATGTGAGCAGCGGCACATTAACTGGTGCAACTTTGGATGGAACAGATCCCACCAATCTTGCCTTAACTTTTTCTGGGACAACAGCATCCGTTACCTTTGATGCACAGGTCGGCTGTGCCGCACTTGGCCTTGGGAACACAGGGCTGAATTTCGATGTTGCATTCAGTTGTGGCGATGTCCTTGAAACCAACAATTTCGGCGTCCGTTCTCCATCTTTGAACATCACCAATGTGGTGAATACCCCTGACCCTGTAGACTATGCGAATAGTTTTACAAGAACAACAACAGTATGTAATTCTGGACAAGGCCCATTGGACAATTTTACCTACAGCAGTGCCTCCGATGCAGGTTTGACCCTTACCTCCATTACCGCGAATGGTATGGCCATGACTGATAATGATCCTGCACCCCTAGGAGCAAGTATTGATGTTACTTCGGCTCAACTGCCAGGGAACATTTTGAATTTTAACGACTGTGTAGATATTGTCGAAACCTTCAGTGTATTGGGCTGTGGTTTTTTGAATACTACCTCAATGGTAGAATGGGGCTGCTTCTCAGAAATCTGCGACACAGAGGTCAGGGCAGAATCCGCACAAGTGAACCCCGCGGGTCTCGTTGCTGGTTTTAACCTAGCCATTGTTGATGGTTACAGCGATTGCCCAGAGGATGGATTTACCCGTAATTTTTCCATAACGAGTACAGGTGCTGCGGCTTTCAATGTTTGTGTTGAATTATATAGCCTAGACGATGCTATTGATATGAGTACATTAGCATTCAATGTTCAAGGTGGTGCTACGATACCCTTTGTAGCTACTGCCCCAACTTTGCCAGACCCTATTGATCCCAATGCAATCACTCAACAGTTTTACACAAGTAGCTCCGATACAGGCCCATCCTGCGCTAATAATGCAGCAGATCCCAGAACCCGCCTTAATGTCTGTTTCACGAAGGTTAATGCTGGTGAAGTGATTGAGGGTTCTGT
>JAHDGC010000346.1 GCA_020627865.1 Saprospiraceae bacterium
TGATACCAATGGTAGCCCCGGAGCAGAATATACCAACACCAGAGGTAACAATGTATATGCATATGAAGATAGAAGCAACACCAACAGCCCCGGTTTTAGTCCGGATGGTGGCGCAAATCTAGATTTTGATTTCCCATTAGATTTCACACAATCTCCTGTCAATAGCCAACCCGCCATTATCACCAATCTCTTTTACTGGAATAATATCATGCATGATGTCTGGTATCAATATGGTTTTGATGAAGCAAGTGGAAACTTTCAAACCAATAACTATGGCAACGGTGGTACTGGAGGCGACCCCGTTCTTGCAGAAGCACAAGATGGAAGTGGTACCAACAACGCGAATTTCTCTGCCCCTGCTGATGGTAGTAGCGGACGGATGCAGATGTTCTTATGGAGCGGTGTTGCCACCACAAATTTCAATGTTAATGGTCCCGGAAATATTGCTGGCCCCTATGATGCCCTTGTCGGAAACTTTGGCCAATCCGCCTTTAATGTAACGGGGGATCTCGCTATCGTTGATGATGGTAGTGGGGCTACTTCCTCCGAAGGTTGTGGCGCATTGGTCAATGGTGCAGATATTAATGGTAAGATTGCCGTAGTCGATAGAGGGAATTGTGAGTTTGGAGTCAAAGCACTCAATGCCCAAAATGCCGGCGCTATTGCCGTTATTGTTTGCAATAATGTAGCTGGTGCCCCTATTGCTATGGGACCAGGTGCTAGTGGCGCTAGTGTAACCATTCCTGCTGTTATGATTAGCCAAGCGGATTGCCAAACCATTCGGGTAGAAATACCAACCGTAAATGTAACCATCAGTGCCAGTGGTACTGCCGTAGATTTTGATAGTGATTTGGACAATGGTATTATCGCACACGAATACGGGCATGGAATCTCTATCCGCCTTACAGGTGGTCGTAACAATTCTGGTTGCCTTGGCAATAGTGAGCAAATGGGAGAAGGCTGGAGTGATTGGCTGGGGCTTATGCTGACTATGAACCCTGGTGATGTTGGTACAACAGGACGTGGTGTAGGTTCTTATGTTTTAGGACAACCTACTTCTGGTGCTGGTATTCGCCCTTTCCGCTATAGTACAGACCTGTCTGTTAATCCACATACCTACAACGATATTGGTTCCGAAGCCATACCACATGGTGTAGGTTCCGTATGGTGTGCTATGATCTGGGAATTGACCTGGGCCTTGATTGACCAAGAAGGATTTGATCCAGATCTTTACAATGGAACTGGTGGAAACAATATTGCAATGGCGTTAGTTACCGAAGGCATGAAACTACAAGGTTGTAGCCCCGGATTCGTAGATGGTCGGGATGGCATCCTTGCCGCAGACCAAGCAATCTATGGTGGACAGTATAGTTGTTTGATCTGGTCGGCTTTCGCCAAAAGGGGATTAGGATTCAGCGCAAGCCAAGGAAGCTCTGCAAGTACTACAGATGGTTCAGAAGCCTTTGACATGCCACCAAGTTGTAGCATGAGTCTAGAAAAAGCAGTAGACAAATTAACGGCTTCCCCTGGCGATACCCTTACGTATACCATTACCGCAACCAACTCTTCAGGTGGTGTCTTAAATAACGTAGTTGCTACTGACGACCTCCCTGAAAATACGATTTATGTTGCAGGTTCTGCCAGCGACGGCGGATCATTAAGTGGTAATACGGTCACTTTCCCGGCGGTTACTTTGGCTGCTGATGAAGTGAAGGTTTTTACTTTCTCTGTGGTAGTTGATCCAGCAGTGGATGCCTCCCCATATAGTACCTTGGAAGATGCAGAAACGACAACAGGAGCTTGGACAGCCACAACCACCAATGCAGGAACAGGAAACTGGGGCGTTAGCACTGCCAATCCGTATGCTGGAACTAACTCTTGGTTTGCGGTAGATTACGCCTCTCCTGTTGAACAATACCTCACGATTACAGATGCCATCATGCCGAGCGCTACTTCTACATTAAGCTTCTGGCATAGTTTCGATATAGAAGTCAATTGGGATGGCGGTCAAGTTCACATTTCTACAGATGGCCTTGTCTGGCAAGATTTAGGTGCTTACTTTACACAAAATCCTTACAACGATTATATTGACGACACCCCTACCGAAGAAGCCTTTAGTGGCACAAGTAATGGTTACATTCAAAGTATTATTGACCTGAGTGCTTTTGCAGATCAAACCGTATATATAAGGTTTTGGATGCATTGTGACCAAGCTGTAGGTGGTGTGGGATGGTATGTTGACAACATAGAACTTACAGACTTGCAAGTTATCATTCCGAATACTGCAACAGCCTCGGCCAGTGGTCTATCTGATGTTACGGCATCCTTACCGAATGCGACTGTACTTGATCCTTGTACGACTTGTACCCATTGTGACAATGGTGTACAGGATGAAGATGAGCAAGGCGTAGATTGTGGTGGTGCGTTATGTGAGCCTTGTATCGAAGGCTGTACCGATCCAACAGCGCATAATTACGATCCAACCGCACAGTTGGACGATGGTAGTTGTGAAACTTGTACGGATGGTATCCTCAATGGAGATGAAGTTGCCATTGATTGTGGCGGTGCTTTGTGTACGCCTTGTATTGAAGGTTGCACCGATCCGGATGCGCACAATTACGATTCGACAGCACAAGTGGATGACGGCAGTTGTGAAACCTGTACGGACGGTATCCTCAATGGAGATGAAACCGAAATAGATTGTGGTGGTGCTTTGTGCTTACCTTGTAATGCTGGCTGTACCGATCCGGCCGCACACAATTATGATCCAACTGCACAGATAGATGATGGCAGTTGTGAAACTTGCGATGATGGAATCCTCAATGGGGATGAAGTTGCCGTAGACTGTGGTGGTGTTTTATGCACCCCTTGTATTGAAGGATGTACCGATCCAGTTGCACACAATTATGACGCAACGGCACAAGTAGATGATGGCAGTTGTGAAACTTGTACAGATGGTATCCTCAACGGGGATGAAGTTGCGGTAGACTGTGGTGGTGCTTTATGTACACCTTGTATCGAGGGTTGTACTGACCCAACCGCACACAATTATGATGCAACAGCACAGGTAGATGATGGCAGTTGTGAAACTTGCAGTGATGGTATCCTCAACGGAGATGAAACGGCTATAGATTGTGGTGGCACCTTGTGTGATGCCTGTCCATTACCTCCTTGTTCTGATATGTTGGTCTTTAGCAGTCCTTTCTCAGGATACACGTTGGAATATCGGGCAAACATCCAGATCATGTCTACCTCTACCATTGATTCCAGTTCTGATATTAACTTCATTGCCGGAGACAATATAGAATTGAACCCAGGTTTCGAGGTAGTATTAGGTAGCGATTTCTTGGCAGACATTGGCCCTTGTCATGATTCTGCCGTGAATGATACGGATGCACCAGCAGCTAGACTTGCTCTCGAAAACAATAGCCTTACAGAGAAAGTAACGCTAGATGTAGTACTCACAGAACCTAGTGGCATCAAGTTTTCCATCTATAACCTGATGGGTAATCTCGTCCTAGAAAATGAGCAGGAGGAAAATCTTGCCATCGGAAAACACACCGTTGTTTTTGGAGTAGAAGATTTACCATCCGGTGTATATCAACTGGTTTCCCAAGTAGGAAATGAGCAATTCGTTACAAGATTATTGATTGACTAAAATACTAATGTCAAAACCGTAGAGTCGCAATGCATTGCGGCTCTACGGTTTTGTATTTGAATTAGCAACATCCTTTTTCTGAACAAGATGCTCCCGAATTCCCTACCTCTTCCATTTGCAACCTGGGTTTGCAAGCCGTTACCGGCACACTCATCTTTACAATTATTTTATCCTCCGAATTTTCAATAGCATCAATCTGATAATTAGAAGTTGCCAAGCCTTCCATTCCCCACTCGAAAAAGATGTTCGCGTTCTGACTAAGTGGTTTTACATTATTCACAATCTGGAAAATCTTTGCCGCTTTACCCGCTGTCATATATTTTTCGGCCGTTTCATTTTTATCAATCCATAACTGCACAACGGTTTGTTTTTCCGAATGCGAAAAGCCACCACAATCAACAGACTCTATAGATACGTTTTTGATCTCGGTGATATGATATGCTTTGGGGACATGCAGCTGTTCTCCATACGCAAAAATTAATTCTTTTTGTGGATGATCTTCTATAAGACTTAAAAAATTTTTGGTATTCATGATCTTACTTTTTATATCGCAATATTACGATGATTTATAGTAAAAAAATATTTTCTAAAATTAGCCCTAAAACGAATATATTGAGACGAATAGCAATTCATCTCTACAGGGAATTTAAAATTGATTTTGCCTCCTTCCATGTGTCTTGGTCAACACAATAACAAATACTTTTCCCTTCTATTGATCCTTGGATAAGGCCTACATTTTTCAATGCCTTCAAATGCTGAGAAATTGTCGATTGCGACAAAGGCAGTTCTTCCACAAGATCATTACAAATACAGGCATTCACACTAAAAAGGTGCTGCAAGATTGCAATACGTGCCGGATGACCTAATGCCTTAGCAAGTTCTGCTATACGATTTTGCTCCGGCGTAAATAGATTTTTCTTTGATGTCCCCATAATTAATATCGTAAAATTACGATGATAAAAACTAAAAAGCAAGTTTTCCCTATTATTTTTTGTCTCTAGCCCATATTATTTGAGTGCATGACATATCTGGGGAATCATAAATTGAGTGAAAACACTACTTGAAATTTATTATTGTTTGCTAAAGTCCTCCCCCCGCCCCCTCCCGAGGGGGAGATCGCTCTAATGCCGAAAGGCCATTTCCCCCTTTGGAGGGGGATAAGGATTCTTATTGACTCGGTTGTACCTAATTTGTCACAGACTCATATTATTGAATCTTCCTAGCCAGAATACACCAAAACGAATAGCATTTTTACAAGGATTAAATACATTATTTATTACAATAATATTACAAAAACAAAGTTTTATACATTTTGAGTAAAAAAATTGTAGCTTTTATGAAAAAATAGTCGAATCAAAAACTACAGCTTAACAAAAATTACTATATTTGATATGATTAAAAATCATAAGAACAACATTTACAATTTAGTGAAAACACACTGAGTTTCTATTTATAACGAGATTGCAAAGGATGAACGAAGATACCATTAAAAGCTTAAAAGATGCCCTAGAGTTTTCCCCTAAAAATGTTCCTTTACGGCTGCATTTAGCGGAAACATATCTCAAAATGAACCTGTTAGAGGATGCAGAGAAAGAATTCATTTCTGCACTGGCACTGGAAAGCACCAAAACGGGGAAGTTTGGGCTAGCCCGTGTTTATTTTCAGAAAAAAGACTATTCTACTTGTAATGTCATTCTCGAAGAATTGATCGAAGACAAGACAACCAACGCCAATGTATTTGTTTTGTATAGTAAAGCCCTTTTAAAAGAAGGAGACATCACGAAGGCTATTGCAGCCTACCAGAAAGTCCTGGAGTTAGATCCCTCCTTTGAAGATGAAGAATTGGATTCTGTGTTAAGGGTTCCGGGAAGCGGGCATGAAGACGAGTTGTGGGAAGAGGATAATCCCGATCTTTTCATCCAACGCCCCGATGTTAAATTTGACCATGTGGGCGGCATGGATGATGTGAAAAAGGAAATCGAGATGAAAATTATCCTGCCCCTGAAACATGCAGAAATGTACAAGGCCTATGGCAAAAAAATGGGGGGTGGCATTCTACTCTATGGCCCGCCGGGATGCGGCAAAACCCATATTGCCAAAGCTACTGCGGGGCAGGTTGACGCTCGCTTCATCAATGTCGGCCTGAGTGACATTCTCGATATGTGGATCGGGAACAGTGAAAAAAATCTGCATGAAGTTTTTGAAATGGCCAGGGAAAACACGCCATGCGTTTTGTTTTTTGATGAAATTGATGCCCTCGGTGCCAGTAGAAGTGATATGAAACAATCCGCAGGGCGGCACCTGATCAACCAGTTTTTACAGGAATTGGATGGTGTGGGCAACAACAATGAAGGTATCCTCGTACTAGGAGCGACCAATACCCCTTGGCATCTTGATCCGGCCTTCAGGCGCCCGGGCAGATTTGACAGGATCATCTTTGTGCCCCCACCGGACGAAGCTGCTCGGATAGCCATCTTCAAATTAAAAATGGAAGGCAAGCCTACCGATAATATTGATTATAAAAAATTGGGAGAAAAAACGGCCGAGTATTCTGGTGCTGATATCGAGGCCATTATTGATATTGCCATAGAAGAAAAACTGGAAGCTTCTTTCAAAAATGGAAGCCCTCTACCGATTAAAACCAAAGACTTATTGAGTGCCATTAAGCGGCATAAAGCCAGTACCAAAGAATGGTTTTCTACAGCCAAAAATTTTGCCCTTTATGCAAATGAAGCTGGCTTATATGATGATATTCTTGCGTACATGAAAATTAAAAAATAGTCTTAATGTCGGAAAATCTTTATCGGCGGGCGCAACTGTTATTCAGGCAAAACAGGTTGCAGGAGGCCGTACGTATCATGGGCGGTTTGCTTGCGCAAAATCCGGATAATGTAAAGTGCCTGGCCTTGATGGCAGAAATAAAAGCCGAACAGGGAGCATTTGAAACAGCAGAAGAACTCATCAATAATGCGATACAACACAGCCCCGATTGGCCTATACTCTATTATATCAAATCAAGGATTCAACTTGACCTAGACCAATATGACGAAGCTGAAGCATGCCTAGAAATTGCGACCAGCATAGATCCTGCCGATGCGGATTATTATGCCCTTTGGGCGGCCATTAAGTTGGGGAGAAAAAAATTCAAGGAAGCCCTCGACCTGTCCAATCGCGCCCTCGAACTCGATCCGACCAACATACAGGGATTGAATTGCCGGAGTACGGCACAACTGAAACTAGGGGATAAAGTCGCCTCGGCCGCCACCATCAAAGGTGCGCTCAGGGAAAATCCTAACAATCCTTACACGCATTCCAATTACGGCTGGGGTTTATTAGAAAAAGGAGATGCGGAGGGCGCCTTAAAACATTTCTCCGAAGCCTTGAAAAATGATCCGAATCTGGACTCCGCGCAGGCCGGCATGGGGCAAGCCCTCAAAGCAAGGTATACCGTTTACAGATGGTTCTTGAAGTACGCATTCTGGTTGGGTAACCTTACGGAAAAATATCAATGGGGTGTTATTATCGGGTTTTATTTGTTGATGAGAATGTTGGGACGGCTGGCAGAAAACAGTACCCTCAAGCCTTTCTTAAATCCATTACTTGCCCTGCTCGTTTTACTGGCGTTCTCCACGTGGGTTATTGTGCCTTTAAGCAACTTGTTTTTGCGTTTTAACAAATACGGGAATCATTTGTTGAGTGATAAAGAAAAGATGAGTGCCAACTTTGTCGGGTTAAGCGCACTTGTATTTGTCACCGGTGCCGTATGCTATTTTCTGCTAGGGGATGAACGTTTCCTGCCCGTTGTCGTTTTCGGTTTTGCCATGATGGTTCCGCTCAGTGTCATGCTCATGCCGACGAAGCCGAAGCATATTTTGGTTTACCTTACGGCAACTTTATGCTTGCTGGGTTGTGCTGCAATTTTCACTACTTTTACCGAGGGAGAACTTTACAACATGCCAGCCATTTTATTTTTGCTGGGGCTGTTGGCTTTTCAGTTTTTTGCGAATTATGTGTCTATAAGGCGGAA
>JAHDGC010000347.1 GCA_020627865.1 Saprospiraceae bacterium
CCAGAACCTTACATTTGATAATGCAACGACTGATATATCAGGTCAATATACCTTAAGTGTGGTTGTAGATGGTTGTAGTTCTTTGGTTTCCGCTCCAACAACGGTAACCGTTAATGCTAATCCACCTGCACCACAAGTAAATAACGAGACTACAGTACAAAGCCCGGCATGTGAAGGAGAGGCTATTCAGTTAGAAACGCCTTTCGTACTTGGTGCAACTTATGAGTGGATTGGGCCAAACGGGTTCACTTCCACGATGAATAACCCTGTACTTGACAATGTAACGACTGCTGATGCTGGTACTTACTACTTGATTCTGAATCAGGATGGATGTAGTACAGAAGCTGCTCAAACTGAAGTATATGTGAATTACACACCAGATATGCCGCTGGCGATCATGGATGGAGCAGAGTGTGAAGGAGAAGATATCCTACTGTCAGTGACGAACCCAGAAGATGACGCTACCTATGTCTGGTACGATTCCCTTACGAATCAACCGGTAGCAACCGGAGCAGAGTTGATGTTTGATAATGCTTCTGCACAGATATCGGGTACATACTATGTTGTCGCAGAATCTGGAAACTGTATTGCAGACCCAACTACCTTGACGAATGATGAAGATGCTTACATCCGCATTGACATTGATGTTCGTTCTGCTGCCGTTGCCTATGCTGGTGAAGATATGCAGATATGTGGTTCTGAGGTTACATTGGATGCCAATGATGTTGAAGCGGGCGTATGGACGAAAATGACGCTCGGTGGTACGGCCGTTATTGAAGAGCCGACGCTATCGAATACTGTAGTCACTAGCCTTGATCCGGGAGAAAATGTCTTCTTATGGTCTATCCATAGCGGAGGATGTGGTATTACTTCTCAGGATACCGTAAGGGTATTCTCTGATCCACTACCTGTTACGGCTCCGGATGCTTACTCGACGGATGTAGATGTAGTGATTTACGATATGGACTTTACAGCAAATGATATCTTGACTACTGATAATTTGGTATTCTCACTTGTCAACGAGCCTACAAGAGGACAATTAACACAAGAAAGCGACGGTACTTTCACCTATGTTCCGAGAGATGGATTCGTGGGGGTAGAAACCTTCCAATACAGCTTGTGTAATCCGAATTGTGAAGAACACTGTGTGATTGAAACCATTACGATAGTTGTTGGCGGAGAAAGTTTATGTATTCCTCCTAGTATTATTACGCCGAATAATGATGGGGCTAATGATACGTTCATCGTGCCTTGTCTGAATAATTATGAGGGTAGTCGATTGATTATCATCAACAGATGGGGAGATCAGGTTTACAATAGTGATGATTACAAGAATGACTGGAATGGAACCTATAACGGAAAAGATCTACCAATAGGTACTTATTATTACATCTTGATGGTGAATGATGGGAACCAAACGGAGATGGCCGGATACGTTTTCATCCAGCGAGAATAATAAAGTATAAATCTTGATAAAAAGAGGAGTGCTCGGAATTTTTCCGGGTACTCCTCATACTAAACTAAAAAAACTAATTATTTGACTTATGAGATATCTATTTTTTATCTTCATTTTTACAATTATTACTTTTTCTTCTCAAGCGCAACAACAGGTACAGCTCAACAAGTTTATGAATAATAAATTAAGCCTGAATCCCGGTTATGCGGGTAGTTTGGAAGCACCTTGTATCTCTTGTGTACACAGAAGCCAATGGGTTGGCGTTACAGGAGCGCCAAGTAGTGAAGTAATAAATTTACAAGTACCCATGTTTAACAACAGGGTTGGTGTTGGAGCATCGATTACCCATGATAGAATTGGGCCTACCAATGTGTGGGATTTTGGACTGATATACAGTTACAGACTTAAATTTAAAAAAGGTTATCTTGGGATTGGGGTAGAAGGTACCTTAAAAGGATACCGAGTGGATTGGAATCAAACTACTGCTACACATGTCGATGATGACCTCATTCCGATGACAGAATCCAGTAAGTTTTTACCCGATGTGGATGCTGGATTATACTATAATAGCGATAAGTTTTTCGTTGGATTATCCATCTCCAGTTTATTAAGGGGAGATTTGAGTTTCATGGAAGATGAAGCAGGGAATACAGATTTTTCCAGAGATGAAATTCATGCCTACTTGATGTCTGGTGTTGTATTCGATGCCGGAGAGAACCTTAGAATTAAACCTGCCTTCTTGGTGAAAGCAGCCAGAAATGCACCGGTTAGTGTTGACCTGAATTGTACATTTATCTTCTTTGATAAATTATGGACGGGTATGAATCATCGTTTTGGTGGCTTGTATACTGAAAATTCAAATGTGGCGGCAGAATCTATTGGTTTTATGCTACAGTATCAGTTGTCGAATTCACTTAGGGCGGGTATCTCTTATGATTATTCCTTCTCTCAGATAAAGGATTTTAACTCTGGTAGTTATGAATTTATCGTGCAATATTGTCTGGATAGAAAAGACAGAAGATATGCTAATCCTAGATTCTTCTAATTCTAATTTTAGATAAAGTGGCTGATCGTAAATATTCGACATTCGCTATTGTCAGGAGTATCCCGCGCAGGATATTACTTTCGTGGGTTCCTCCTGATTTTAAATCGCTAGAATTATTAAAATCTTTACTGGTTGTTTGACAATTTTCGCAAAGAGCAAATTTTTTAATCATGCGAGAACTTCTCTTACACGTATTATATACGAGTTCTGTAAGAACGATATATTTATTGCCAGACATGAAATGTCTGGAACAGGGGAAGTATAAAAATTGTCAAAGACCTCTTTATTTTTAAATTTTAAAAGAAGAGATTATGCGAAATGTGAAGTTTGTTATGTCGATCAAGGCCGTGAAAGTAATTTCTAATTATTTCTCAAATATCAAAAATATAATCAAATTAAGATGTATTTTCTTTGTTGAAAATTTTGTTAAAATGAAATATAACACTAAACATACATATTGGGGTTGGCATCTGTTTTTTATTTTATTTTTATCCAATAGTTTTTTGGCTGTATCTTTAAATGCCCAGTCCTCTAAAAGTGCGGATGAGCATTATGAGAAACTGGAATATAGAAAGGCGATAAAATTATATGAAAATAAAAAGAATCTTGACCTAGACGATATTGCTAAATTGGCAGATAGTTACAGGGAGATTAATGATGCCCAAAGTGCAGAATTTTGGTATGCACAACTTGTTAACAGATCAGAAGAACCGGAGCATATTTTAAGGTATGCCCAAATGTTACAGATCAACGGAAAATCGCAGATGGCGAAGGAGTACTTCCTTATTTACGATAAAAAACAAGGGGAAATGTCTAGGGTGAAGGATAAGGTGGCCAGCAGGGCGGTCGCATCCATTAATCTTATGCATGAATTTAACGAAAACGTGACCATTGTTAATGAAGATAGAGTTAATTCTGAGGCCTTTGAAATGAGTCCAACTTTTTTCAAAAACGGGATTCTTTTTATCTCCACACAGAAAACGGAAAAGACCAATAAAAGGATGAAAGATGATTGGATTAATGATAATTTTATGAACATCTTTTATGCCTCGAAAGGTTCGGGAGATAAACTAGGTGTCCCTAAGGAATTTTCTCTTGATCTAACCACAAAGTATCATGAAGGTCCTGTCTCCCTGACACCAGATCAAAAACGCATTTTCTTTACTCGGAACGATTTTAATAATGGAAAACGTAACTTCGATAGTGACGGTATGCTGAGACTCCAAATCTACACCGCTTTTAGAGAAGGGGAAACTTGGAGCAAACCAGAAGAATTGCCTTTTAATACTAAAGAGTATGACGAAGCACATCCTAGTGTATCGGCTGATGGTATGAAACTTTACTTTTCTTCTAACAGACCCAACGGCTTTGGTGGTATGGATTTATATGTTTCCGAATACTTAGGAGATAGATGGTCTGAGCCTCGGAACCTCGGAGAAAATATCAATACACCAGGAGACGAAATGTTTCCGTTCATCCATGATGATGGAACACTCTATTTTGCCAGTGATGGATGGGGTGGTTTTGGAGGATTGGATATTCTTTCTAGTAGAGAAGGAAAATTCTCGCAGTGGAGCAAGGTCGAAAATTTAGGACAACCAATGAATTCTATCAAAGATGATTTCGGTTTTATCCTGAATAAAGATGGTACCAAAGGATACCTGACTTCTGAAAGAGATGGTGGAAAGGGAAGGGATGACATCTATAGCTTTACCTTTATTGACCCGACGAGTATTCCTATGGTTTTGTGTGCGTATGAAAAAGAATCAGATATGGAACTCGAAGATGTTTTGTTGACATTAACGACAGTTGATGAAGATGAAGAATCATTGTTTGCAAAAATGACGGACTTGAGGGGAGAAGTGGAAACCGATCTTAGCATTGGCAGAAAATATTCCATCAAGGCAGAAAAAGAAGGCTACAGAACGGTAGAGGAGTTTATCAGTACAGAAGAACTGAGAGAAGAAGGAACCAAGCGGTTCTGTTTACCTATGGAGAAGATCAGACCGCTTAGGATTACGGGTTTCCTGAAAAGCAATGAGCAACCTGTTGAAGGGGCAAAAATTTACTTGATTAATCAATGTGATGGGAATGTCTCTATCTTGAAATCTGACGAGTTTGGCTTCTTTGAAGAGAAAGAATTGGTCTGTGGATGTGACTATCTGGTGAAGATCAATAAAGCAGGTTTAAAAACTGTTGAAGAGACGGTTTCTTCAAAAGAGTATGATTGCGATAAGGCAGTTTCTTTCGAGTGGAACATGAGTCCAATAAATGAAATACCGGAACCTGTTGAGGAAGAAGTGGTCGCAATGGAAAGGCCTACCGAAATGGATGCTCCTGATGGTAGAGTTCCTACCGCTTATGAGAAAACATTGGAAAGAATTCCATCAGAAACTGTTCCTAGAGAAACCACAGTTTATAGAGATCCCAATGATCCTTTTTATGGAAAAACAATGGATGTTGGTACCGTAATCGCACTCGAAAATATTTACTATGATTTTGATCAAAGTTACATTCGGGCAGATGCGAGTATTGAACTAAATTACGTCGTAAAAGTGATGCAGGAATATCCTGGAATGCGAATTGAATTGTCTTCTCATACCGACTCAAGAGGAAATAATGGATATAATGAAGCTCTTGCACAAAGAAGGGCAGAAGCTGCTGTAAGATATATCGTTTCCAGAGGAATCAACTCTGGACGGATCATTGCTCGTGGCTACGGAGAATACCAGTTGAGAAACCGTTGTGCTGATGGTGTATCTTGTTCCGAAATGGAACATCAATATAATCGGAGAACGGAAATCCGTGTACTAGATCCCGGAAAGGCAAATATCAGACGATAGTAGAGCCATAATGCATTATGGCTCCTAGGTAAGAATGCATTGCGGCTCCCCGATAAGAATGTAATTGTAACAGTTTGAATACATGCAGTTGGCCATATTAGAAAATCTTCTTTTATGCCAACTGCATTTTTGTTTTTTATTCCTTAAACATAGAAGTCTTCTAAAGTATAGCTGTCTAAAGTCTAACATCTAAAAGCGAAGCGACCTGCCTGCGTATCCGCAGGATAGGCAGGTCTAACACTATCTACCCCTCCTCCCCCTCAATATCCTTCACGGCATCCATAACCTCCTTATTCGCCTTCTCCAAATCCTCAATATTCTTCTTCCGGCTACGGCTTCTCCTCGTCTTGCGTTTTTCCTTTTTCTCCTCAGCTTTAGCCGCTTCTTTCTCGGCAATTTCCTTCGCTATAGCGACTTCATCAAAAGCATCATGACTAAATGTAAGTTTTTTGTTTGCAGTATCGACATAAATAGTATCTCCGGCAACATATTCACTACCCAATAATAATTTGGAAAGCTCGTTGATAATTTCCCGCTGCAAAACCCGCTTCATCGGGCGAGCACCAAACTGCGGATCATATCCCAAGTCTGCCAACAGGTTCAGTGCACGCTCACTGATTTTGATCTTAATCTCTTGCTCCGCCAACATTTTGTGCACTTTCTTTAAAAGCAGCTTCAGAATTTTCTTGATCTCCTCTTTGGTCAACGGCAAAAACATGATGCGCTCGTCAATACGATTAATAAACTCTGGCCGTAAACTTTCCTTCAAGACTTCAAAAACTTCTTCCTTGGTCGTCTCAATAATATCATTCCGGTGCTCCTCCCCTAAGGCATCCAAATCCTCAAAGTTTTCCAGAATTTTATCTGCTCCCATATTGGAAGTCATGATAATAATTGTATTTTTAAAATCAACCGTGCGACCCTTGTTATCTGTGAGGCGTCCATCATCCAAAACTTGCAACAAAACATTAAAGGTATCGGGATGTGCTTTCTCAATTTCGTCCAACAGCACAATACTGTAAGGTTTCCGGCGCACTGCTTCGGTAAGCTGACCACCTTCATCATACCCGACATATCCCGGAGGCGCACCCACTAAACGAGATGCTGCATGCTTCTCCTGATACTCACTCATATCAATCCGAACAATGGCTTTTTCATCATTGAATAAAACTTCCGCCAATGCTTTAGCCAATTCCGTTTTTCCGACACCCGTTGGCCCAAGGAAAATAAAGGAGCCAATTGGCTTTTTCCTATCTTGCAATCCTGCTCGGCTTCTCCGAACGGCATCCGAAACCGCCCGAACGGCATCATGCTGTCCAATAAGTCGTTTGCCGATTTCGTCTTCCAGTTGGAGCAATTTCTGCTTTTCACTCTGCATCATTTTCGATACGGGAATCCCCGTCCATCTCGCCACAACATCCGCTATATCGTCCGCAGTGACTTCCTCATTGGTAAAACGATTCTCTTCTGGTAAGTCATTCAGCTTGTCCTTGGCTGCTTTCAACATCGCTTCTTTTTCCTTTAACTCCCCATATCTGATTTTGGCCACTTGTTCAAAATCACTTTCTCGTTCTGCCTTGGCGGCAATTTGTTCCAAATCTTCAATTTTCTGCTTGATGTCCTGAATCGTATCCAAAATGGCCTTTTCATTGTGCCAAGCAGCATTGGCAGAATCCAGCTTTTCCCTTGCATCCGCAATTTGTCTGTTAATCGCCTCCAGTTTCTTATTATCTTTCTCCCGCTTGATGGCCTCCCGTTCTATTTCCAATTGCCTTACCCGCCGGTCTAACTCATCAATATGCCCTGGAACAGAATCCAGTTCTAAACGGAGTTTGGCCGCAGATTCATCTATCAGGTCAATGGCTTTATCTGGTAAGAAACGATCTGCAATATAACGGTGAGAAAGTTCTGCGGCAGCAATCAAGGCTTCGTCCCTAATGTTGATCTTATGATAAACTTCGTAACGTTCTTGAAGTCCGCGGAGGATCGAAATGGTATCCTGAATACTAGGTTCGTTAATGACGACCGTTTGGAAACGCCTGACCAAAGCTTTGTCTTTTTCAAAATATTTCTGGTATTCATCCAAAGTTGTTGCCCCAATTGTCCGAAGATTTCCCCTCGCTAATGCCGGTTTCAAGATATTGGCAGCATCCATAGCACCACCACCGCCACCAGTTCCGATAATACTGTGAATCTCATCAATAAACAGGATAATTTCTCCATTAGAATGGGTCACTTCCTTGATCACGGCTTTTAATCGTTCCTCAAATTCTCCCTTATATTTGGCACCCGCAACGAGAGAGGTTATATTCAAGCTATA
>JAHDGC010000348.1:0-6386 GCA_020627865.1 Saprospiraceae bacterium
CAAGTCAAGACAATTATGATGCAGGTTTTGTTCCCAGTTTCTCAATGATAAAAACAGAAACGAATCCAACAAGCATCAAAACAATAACACCAAATATATAAGGTTCTCCTTCAAAGGAACCGGGTAAAATACTTTTATCCATAAAAACAACTTCTTCCCCCTTACTGTTGACGCGTGTAGACAGGACTTGCCGCCAAGGCCATATCTTGTTTAAGGAGCCTATCATAAAACCCGTAAGTACTGCAAGCGTAATGCTTCGATAGTTCTTAAATGTCCAAGAAAGCACACGGGAAAAAGTCATCAATCCGGTCAGGCAACCCAACGCGAAAACAACAAGCAATTTTAAACTATCCGGATCAAATGTACTTAAGGCGGTTTTAATTGTAGGCATGATGATCGTATACATCCCCATCAGCAACAACATAAAACTTCCGGAAACACCCGGTAAGATTAGGGCTGAAATAGCAATACAGCCTGATATAAAAACAAACCATAAAGATTCATTTCCCTGTGCCGGAGAGGCCAATGTAATGTAGTAAGATACAGCCGCAGCAAATAGCAATGACACGATTTCAACTCCTCCCCATTTGGGAACCTGTTTCCCGATATAGATAGCAGAAGCTACAATCAAGCCGAAGAAAAATGCCCAAAGCAAAACGGGATAATTCTCCATCAAATGGGTTACACCGAAAATGCCGACGATGACGCCTATGCCCATTCCGGTAAAGAGCTTTACCAGAAAAGTACCATCAAGCGCTTTCCAAGCTGCCGCAAAGCCCTCATTTTTTAACGTAACGAATAGAGAAGGCCCAACTGCTTGGATGCTATTTAATAACCGTTCATAAATGCCCGTAATAAAAGCTAGCGTGCCTCCGGATACGCCCGGAATAACCTCTGCAATGCCCATTGCCATTCCTTTCAGGGCTAGCGTAACAAAATTATCCATGCAACAAATGTAAGAAATTTAATAGGAGAATTTGAGAAAAAATTGACCTTGTAGTGACGAATTATTGATGATTGATAGACTATAATAAACTAATCTCTTGATTTTGAATACTGTAGGGGCAAGATAAAAATAAAAAATTATGATTCTTTATCAAAAGTCTGAAGCAGAACCTGTCTGCGTGACCTTGTCAGGCAGGTGCTCAGAATTAATGGATTATCAGAATTTTTTTATTGATCAAATTTGGCACCATCCAATAAAGCACCTGACAACGAAGCAGTCTAAAGTCTAACAGCGAAGCGGTCTAACAATGAGCAACGCGAATGATCTAACATCTAACAGCGAAGCGGTCTCCTCAACTCCCATGCTTCCGTCCCTTTATCTCCCCTCCCCGATACTGCTTCTCTAATGCCTCCAGCTCCTTTTTATCTTCCTCACTTAATTTATATCTCATCAAACTATCCAAATCAGGTTGTCCTGCATCCACCCATGCCGTATACCACGAACTCCCTACCGAATGAATGGCCGCCACCATTCTATCCTCTACCTGATTTTCCAATAACTTACTGAAGGCTCTTGTATATTCCTTGCACTGTGTCCGAATCGTTTTACCATTACGATCTTCGTAACAAAATTGTTGATCAATCGCGAAAGTTTGGCTTAGTCTTTTTTCAATCCGGAAGATGCTGTCTACATAAGTATTACTGTCCTTGACAATTCCCCAGAAGTACTCATTTTTATCATCAATATAATCGGCTACTCCTACAAAGTAATCGTATTCCTCGTCAGCAAAAAGTTCGGGGATACGGGATTCCCAAAAGCCATGAATGCCGTCTTGGTTGGTCAGTTGTCCGTTGTAGTTTTCTGTTGTATGTAAAGGCACATGGGCGTCGCCGATATAGTGCCCCATCTCGGCAGAAAGTTGCAGGATTCGTTTGGGATCTTTCTTCTTAAAAGCTTTCGTCAATCTAGCCTGCATAAGTTCTAAATGATACGGTAAGATACCATATTGGGAGAAAGATTCTTTGGCAAATACAGTGGCACAATCCAGTTTGACTCCTTTTCCTTCTAGCAAAGTATCTAGTTTACCACAAGATAATATCCATTCATCCTCATAATATTGTGTGATAATATGGTCTTTTACGAAATCTCGGTAAGTTTCATAATCTAAGGAGACAATGTCATCTCCGGCCACCAATTGGGAACGGATCCCTACTTTTCCTTCCTCTACAATATTAATATCATTGCTAAATAGCACCGTCGTATCATTGTCATCATTGACCACATAAATTTCCATATACTTCGTCAATACATCATCCCATTTTCGAGGAACGGTTTCGAATGGTCTTTCGCCCCAATGGTCAATGTCAATATAATGTCTCACGGCTTCATGCTTGGTTGCGTAGCGTCTTTTGTCCGGATCAACAGCATGTTCCGTCAGGTATTCGATGTTCATTTTGTAGAAAAGAATCATCTCCTGCGGTAAAGTAAAAACAGCCATTCGGTTAATGCGGCGATGCCCGAAGAAGCCCCAATCTTCTGAAAGAATGAAGGAGGAAAAAAGGAGAATCGTTATGAATAAACTTGTTGTGAGTAATTTTATTTTCATAATTCTAATGGTTGAAATCAATTTCGCCTAAGTATTTATACTAAACGATTACATTAACAATGAACCTTTCTGCGTGTACATTTGTACAGGCAGGTTTCCTTGAACCATTAAGGCATTAAGATACATTAAGAAAAAACGAGCTAAAACTCATTTAGCTAAACTATCCTAAACTTCTTAATGGTTCTAATAAAAAGCATCCATTTATAACTATTTGTGCAATCACTAAATAGGCCTTTTGGTATAAGGAAGTCTACAAGGATAATCACACTATTTAATTCCAAATTACTTTAATGTAATCCCCTTTCGATATTTTTCCATTTTCTTCCGCCACAAAAAAGTAAAGGAATAAATTTTCCTCTAGCTCTTTCAATTTAACAGCTTTCTCATCTTCTATAAACCAAACTTGGGCAACATCCTTCTCCAAAAAGGTATATTCCTCAACACGGAATGCACGATTGAGTCTATGCCAGCTTTTTGAATCATCCAAGAACCAATAACAATAAGCATCATCACTCGCCATGAGTTCTTGATCTCCATTGAAGGCGGTTTCTGCCATTACCCTTGAAGCAAGACTTTCTATTACAGGTTTTGTGGCAGGATTCGAAAAAGTAGGGTTTTCTTTAAAACTAGTATGGCTATAAATTCCATCAAGGTATTTCCCGATCAACACGATGGTAAAAGGTTCTTTTTGCAAATAAACCTGACCTCCTTCCACCGGACTTTCTTTCCCGAATTGAAATATTTTTACTTCAAAATCTGCTTGGCCATATCCTGCCGGAGTTTTAGCTTTATCCAATCTTACCCTTTTCGTACTATCGCACGCAACAAAACTAAAAAAAAACAGGGATAAAATGATAATACTTATTTTGTGATGCATAAATATTTTTGTTAAAAAACAAGTTTGGTAATCTTCCTTCAAAGCTACTGGTTAGCTTGAAACTGAATGCTGTCAACTTAGTGGAAACATGTGAAAAACAGAGCTTAAGCAATAGTGCTGTGAAGCCGAGAACATACTGTCCCCCTCGGGAGGGGGTTAGGGGGAGGACTGAACACAATATATTGATTTTAAATAAATTACACAAAATCCTCCCTCTAAATCCCCCCTCCGAAGGGGGACACAGCACATGCTTGGTTTGTAGTGCTTAATAGTTTAGCCCCATGATCTTTTTTATGGAGTTTGCCTTAAGTTGACGACATTTTGCTTGATGCTAACCAGTAGCTTTATTTAAACTAAAAAAAAGATTCATAAGACCAAAGAATCTTTTTCAGAACCCGGTGTTGTGTCATATAAAAATCTTCGGTATCCGGTGTTTTCATAAAACCATAGTACCGTTCCACTCGTCCATCATCCAAGTATATTGGATAGAGCCGGAATTCCTTTTCCACATCATTAATATCCTTGACTTGTATAATGCTAAACGGTTTGGTGCTTAAAATAGAATCTTTGCGAGAATAGGTATTCATAAAGTTCTCTGCAATTACACTTTCAAAGCCCGTTAAAAAACCTTCTATTTTACCAGATTGGGCAGCTCCCGGATTTTGAGGGGTAAAATCGTGGAATGGGCTTATAATAAATTGTTCTCCGGTATTTTCCAGTTTAAAAGATTTGGATTGTTGCAAAGGATACTCAATAGAAACTGATTTTATTTTTTCCGGATCTTCCCGAAAGAAGCCCCTATCCCGCCATTCAAAAGGTGGCATCCAATAAGTAGATCGTAGATTTTTCAAGCTCGAAGGCACATGCATCACATATGGATTGTCTTTGCCTTCCATAATCATATAGGTTCCCCTTTCATCATTGGTTACCCCACCGACATAATATGCCTTTAGTTTGTTATTATTTTTGTCATAAATTTCGACCTTTATACCGTGCGAAGCCAAGCCCTCGATAATACCGGGTAATGCAGCTTTCGCAGGAAGGTGTTTAATATCTATTTTTTGCAAGGCTTTCAACAAATTGTTTACCGCAGTTTGTCTTGCCCGATATTTTCCATCATAAAGCCAGTGGTCTCCATTTCTGGTTAGGGTTGCTGATTGTTGACTTCTATTGGCTAGAAAAATTTTATGTACCTCCTCGATATTTTTAACGGCAAATCTCCGGTCGGAAACATCTATCGTTGTTTTTTTCTGATCTTTGTCTGTAGATAAGAAATAATAACTCATACCACCCAGCAGCAAGAACAACAATAATAAAAAGATCGTTTTTTTCATATTAGATATTAGTCTTGACAAATAAAATTTTGACAATATTTTTTCTGTAAACGCTCCAGAGATTTGTATCTCTGCCTGCCTGGCAAATCCACGCAGACAGGACAACAACATGCCGTCCCGACAGGACTCTTTTTAAGCATATTTTCTCTTTCTCCAAAAATTAAAAAGCAGACCAAAAAAGAATAAAAAAACTAATGGAAGTAAAATGTTAAGTAATTGCCAGTATGTCTTTTCTTTTTTGGCCTTTACTTTATCCAACATCCGCAATTTAACTTCTTTTGTTCTCGCATTAATCACCCCAGAGTCATCAATCATGTATTCGATGGCATTAATTAAAAAATCCTTATTCGCAAAAACATACTTTTCATATCGGTTAAACCCTAAAGGCTGCACCGTTTTCTTTATCGGATCATATAGACTTTTTGCAACATCACCATCGGAAACAAGTAATACCTTTCCGTTTGCTCCTCTTGGTTTAAATTCTGCATTCAAATCCGCCAAGGTTGCCTTCATTCCTTCTGTCACCCGGTTCTCGTATAGGGAAGGGAACTGCCCCTCCAACAATACCGCTACATTTTGAACACCTTTATTGAACTTATCCGGCTCGGGATCATAACGCAGGATTTCAAAATTAAGTTGTACAGGGACAAATTGCAATCGACTATACTCGGAAGACGTTAGTAAAATCGTTTTCTTCACCGGCGTCTTTGTACGAACGGTATCTATGGAAGCTGGAAATTTCAAGTTCACGCGATCTAAACTTTTTACAACAGGATGATCGCTTGCCGGCATCACGACCGGATGATAAAACCAAGGGAAAAGATCATACTGGTTGCCTGAACCCATTTGTCCGGTGACCATTGGGATACGGGTGCATTGTAAATCAAGCACAAGGTTGGGTTGAACCCTTGCCCCATATTTAAAAAGCAAATCATCCAGATTGAGATCATATTCGTATGGCACATAATTATTGGTTCGACGCATGCTGTCGAGATTCACGGCCAATTTATCCAACAAAAATATCACGTTACCACCATTCATGACGTATTGGTCAATCAGGAATTTATTTTTCTCGCTAAATTTATCTCTTGGTTTGGCAATAATTAAAACCTTAATATCTGGATGAAGTTGGTAAACACTGTCCAAGTTAATTCTTCCGGTATC
Source organism: Saprospiraceae bacterium (assembly GCA_020627865.1). Lineage (GTDB taxonomy): Bacteria > Bacteroidota > Bacteroidia > Chitinophagales > Saprospiraceae > JAHDGC01. The sequence goes on from JAHDGC010000348.1 coordinate 5,928, forward strand.
ATAAAACGGACGAAGGCTTTTTTCTAAATCCAATGTTTGTAATTGCTCTAGTTCCCCTTTGCCTTCTGTGAAAACGATGGCTTGCTTATCGCTATAGCGCAGTTTATGAATGCTGTTGGCAAATTTATATTCTAGTAAGCCAATGGAATTATTTAAGACCACTTCATCTGGCACACCCAGTCTTTCATTTTCTAATAAATTCACAACACTGCTCCGTCCTTTATAAGTGCAAATGGCAAAAGGGTAAATGATTTTCTCTTGGGTTTCATTGCTTCCCTTTACCCGAAGGTTTACAGGCACGATGCCTTCCTTGGCCAATTGTTCCCTCCTTGCATTAATATCCTCTACCGTTCCCTGTGCAGGATCATCAAACTCATATTCTACCAATGGCGACAAGGCACGAAAATCATCTAGTAACTCACGAGTTGCTGTTTGTAGCCGTTTAAAACCTGCTGGGAA
>JAHDGC010000348.1:6396-7559 GCA_020627865.1 Saprospiraceae bacterium
ATTTTTATTTAGGTAATCCAACGCTCCGATATTCAACAATATTTTCACATAAACAATCTCATCTAGCTCCCCGACCAATTTCCGCGTAGGTTCCGTGAGGGTATATCGTTTTTCTTCCGTAAGATCCCAGTAACCATGAAAGAAGTTCGCTAGAATATTCAGGAAAAAAATTATCCCAATAAAAAGAACCGCCTGAAGAATGGATTGGGTTCTGTTGTTTTTACTCATAATTTATTTTCTTAAAGATAATAGTAGAACCGTAATGCATTACGGTTCTACTACCATTTTCTTTTTTGTAATGAGGTTAATGTTAATACGATGAAAACAGCAATTAGGGAAAGGAAATAAATCACATCCCTAGTATCAATAACCCCTCGGCTGATAGAATTATAATGAAAATCTATGCCCATCATTTCTACAATATGATCGACCTTTCCGACAAAAACTGGCAGGCGGCTAAGGAAAGAGAAGGCCCAGAAAAAAACAAAACAGAGGAATGTCGCTAGGATAAAAGCAACGATTTGATTGTTGGTCAAGGTAGAGGCGAAAATGCCGATGGCCACAAATGCTCCTGATAAAAATATGAGTCCCAAGTAAGAACCGGCCACCGCTCCGGAGTCAATATTCCCAACTGGGCTACCCAATTGATAAACAGAATAATAATAGAGCAAGGTGGGTAACAAGGCGAAGACGACCAGTGATAAACAAGCAAAATATTTTCCCAGCACGATACTGAGATCTTGAATGGGCCTAGTCGTTAATAGTTCTATGGTTCCGGTTTGGGTTTCTTCCGAAAAAGATCGCATGGTAATGGCCGGAATCAGAAACATAAAAATAACGGGCGCCAAACCGAACAATTGTTCTAAGGTGGCATAGTTATAATCCAATAAGCTGTAATCAGGAAATACCCACATCATCAATCCAAGGATCAACAGGAAAACACCGATGACAATGTATCCGATGAGGGAAGAAAAAAAATGACTGACTTCTTTTAGATAAATACTTAGCATGTTTAAAATTTTAGCAAAAACACTCCAGAGATTCGCATCTCTGGCAAGGATATATCGTTCCTACGGAACCATTTTATATGTTTGGATTCCCTTAAGGCCTACTGACCCGTCAACTGTTGGAAAACATCCTCCACCGAAGAAACTTCTTTTTCC
>JAHDGC010000349.1:0-2163 GCA_020627865.1 Saprospiraceae bacterium
GGCATATGCTTGATATTTATCCGGCACTAAGTTCAAAACGCAATTGCTGACCGCTACATCGACCGAATTTTCCTGAAGTGGCAAGTCTTCGATTTCACCCAACACAAATTCTACGTTTTGGTACCCCAATTTTTGCTTGTTCTCATTCGCTTTGGCAATCATTGCCTCCGTCATATCGACACCAATAACATAGCCTTTTTCGCCCACTAAATTTCGCGCAACAAAGGCATCATTGCCCGCTCCAGAGCCAAGGTCAAGCACTGTGTCTCCTTTTTTGATTTTAGCATCTTTAGTTGGAATTCCGCAGCCTAAAGCATAATCTGCTTCTTGGGCATACCCATCTACTGCTTCATAACTTTCGCTAAGTGTCCAGTCTTGGATAGGAGAACCACATGATGACGGGCCGCAACCACAACCAGCATTATTTCCTGAAGTGACAACTTCTGTATAAGTCTTTTTAACGACTTCTTTAATTTCTTTTGACATGACTATTTATGTTTAAGTATGATTACTTTTAATTTCACTCTATAGACGGCATGTCAAAAAAAAGACGCAAAAAAAATCAACTGCAATCTACATCACAATTTTCGGATTTACCTTGATCACAATTTTTTTGCTTATAATCTAAGATATCCCCATAGACATCAGTCGTGATGGTACAACATTTTTCCATCGTTGCTTTTAGCATTGCTCGGCCTCTTTGCACTCTTGATTTAGCCCCGGAATAAGAAATGTTTAGCCTTTCTGCGATTTCTTTTTGTGGAATTTTTTCGATGTCAGCTAAAATTAAGGCTTCCTTATATTTTTCGGGCAAAGAATTAATTAAGGGATGTAAACATTGAGAAAGTTCAGCGGTCAGTGTTTTATCTGAAACTTCGGGCATTTCAACATCTTTCTCTAAAGGATTAACCTTCGCTTTTCTAAAATGATTAACAACTTCATTTCTTGCAATTTGATAAACCCAAGAAATCATTTTGTCATTGTCTCTTACTGTATTTGCTTTGGTAAATACTTTCACAAAAACATCTTGTACAATATCTTTTGCTAAATCTCCATCATTGACTTTTCCCAGAACGAAATTCGTTAATCGGTCATTAATATTTTTCCAAATGTTAAGAGTATCCATACTGTATGAGAAATTTGTTATTGAAATATCTGGTGAACATTACAACAGTTAGCTCAAAATAGTTTTATACTAAAAAAACGTCTAATTATTTAGTTTTTTAACATGAAACCACTTTATATAGACGGAAATGTTGAAAAAAGACGCAAAGAAAATGAAAATCTGTCATGATACATTCAATTTTCACGCAAGCAGTGGATATTTCGTAATGCCAAAGACGACTACTTGAAATTGATTTTTAAAATTCCAAGAAGAATGGTAAGTTTGATGATAAACTATGTGAATAAGAGCGAAAGAATAAGTTCCATCAGACATGCCTGTTCCTGCTGAACCACCAGGCAGGTCTGTGATGAAAAAGATGGGCATAGATGAATACCAGTATTTTTTGAGGCTTTTGGAGTGGAGATCATAATTATTAAGATGTTTTAAGATTTAAATAAAATAAAAAATATGCTGAGGCAAACTCTTTTCTTGATATGTATGTGTGTTTTTGTGCAATTGGCCGCGCAAGAAAAAGAACGCAACTGGGAGTTGGGAGGCTATGTCAAGAAAATGCAAACCTATACGAATTTTCGATTAAAAGCTGGCCCTGTAGACACGACTCTTTCCGCTGTAGATAACTTGTTGCACAATCGCCTCAACTTTAAGTGGTATCTCAACGACAAATTTACATTCAGGGCTGGTCTTAGAAACCGGATTTTTTATACCGCACGATCTCCCCTCGTTGGGACATTCGATGGAGATGTTGGCAATGATTTCTTTGATCTCTCTTTTGATATTGTCAACAACGAAAACTTTATCTTCAATAGTACCATTGACCGATTTTTTCTGGAGTATGTAAAAGGCGATTGGGAGGTCAGGTTAGGGCGACAACGCATCAATTGGGGCATCAATACATTCTGGAATCCGCACGATATTTTTAATGCATATAATTTTACGGATTTTGATTATGAAGAAAGGCCGGGCAGCGATGCCTTGCGGGTGAAATACTATTCTGGCGCGGCTTCTAGTATCGAGCTGGCCGTTAATGTCGCGGATAC
>JAHDGC010000349.1:2263-7529 GCA_020627865.1 Saprospiraceae bacterium
CTTTGTCTCCATTGATTAGTGCTAACCTTGCGGTTGTTTACAGTCCTTCTCAAACGCATGGTCTTTTTGTGACGCCGAGCCTTTCTTATTCTATCGCGGAGAATTGGGATTTTGGATTTTTTAGTCAGGTTTTCTTTGCGCAGTATGAGGATTTTTATAGTCCGGTGCAGTCTTATTTTTTAAGGTTGAAGTTTAGTTTTTAGGCGTGTAAGGATATTGGGAAGGGATGGTGTTATGTGTTTGAATTATGTGCTTGAATTATGTGCTTGAATTTTTTGGGTTATATTTCTGGGGGGGAGAATTGGGGGGTGATAATTTTGAATTTTATTTTAATAAATATAATTATTTTAAATTTAAAGATTATACACCCTTTCAGGGTGGGAACCCACCCAGCAACCACGAGACCATTTCCTCTTTTCGAGGTCTCAACGACAGGCCATAAACCTGCCCCTTCAATTACCGACTTTTCGGCAAAGAACTATGTGAGGAGTCTTTTCTCCCCGCATGCATCAAGCAACCGGACCGCATTACTTTTCTGCATTTCCCGCAAAATTATCTTGTCGATGTATGCTAAGAGAGACATGAAATCATTGCATATGAACAGTAGCAAACATTCTTTCTTTGATCGCAAGAACTATCTATCAGCTTTATCGTAAAATATTAGTGAGGTATCAGAATAGAATTTAGAGAATATCTCCATATCAAATTTTATAAGGAGGTTTATTTTGTGTTGATTGTGCTAATACCCCTTGTTAAGAAGCTTACGCACAAATATACTAAGTAATTATTTAAAATGCAAACTTTTTGATTATTTTTAATGTGTTGTAAAACTTTTTTGCGTAGTATTGTTGTGGGCTTGAATTTTATTTTTCCTTAATTCTTCTGTAAAAGGCGACAATTTTTTTTAACAAATTAAATTAATTAATATTGCTTTGATTTTTTGAAAAATCAGTCCTGTACCTCTAAAGATGCATTGAAAAATGGCAAAAGGAAAGAAAAAAAACAAGGCAAAGAAAGCAACAGATAAATTATTGGATGTTCCTGTAAAGAAGGTGCCCAAAAAATCTGCGCTCCCGGATTTGGTTTTGCAACCAAATTTTTGGCGGAATAACTGGCTGCCTGCCGTCCTCCTCTTTGCACTGGCCATCGCCTTGTATTTTCAATCCATTAACTTTACTTACGTCCTAGACGATCAGATTGTTTTCACGAAAAATGAATATGTCAAAAAAGGCTTTGCAGGGATCGGGGACATCATGGGCAAGGAAACTTTCCAGGGGTATTTTGGAGAACAGAAAAACCTCATCGAAGGAGGACGGTACAGGCCGCTTTCTCTAGTGACTTTTGCTATCGAGCATCAATTCTTTGGCTTGAATTCAAGAGTGAGCCATTTTATCAATATTTTACTGTATGCTCTGACGGCCTTGTTGCTCTATAGGGTTTTGTGCATGATTTTACCCGCTCGGAATCAGTGGTTTTTCTCTATTGCCTTTATCGCTACCTTGCTATATGTGGCGCATCCCATCCATACGGAAGTGGTGGCGAATGTCAAGGGGCGGGACGAAATCCTGACCCTGATGGGCGCTTTGGCAACCATGTATTTTAGTTTGCGATACATTGCTACAGAAAAAATTTACCACATTATATTGTCTTGTATCTTTTTCTTTCTCGGCCTTTTGGCTAAAGAAAATGCGCTAACTTTTTTGGCTGTTATCCCAGCAACGGCCTACTGCTTTACGAATGCTTCCTGGAAAAAAATCCTGATGATTACCGCGCCACTTCTGGTAGTCGCTATTCTTTATATTGTCTTGCGCCTTGAGGTAATTGGGTTCTTACTCAGTAGAGGGAAGCCGGTAACGGATTTGATGAACAACCCTTTCGTGGAAATGAATGTCAGTGAGAAATTTGCCACCATATTCTTCACCTTAGGGCGATACGTCAAGCTGTTGTTCTTTCCACATCCGTTGACACATGATTACTACCCCTATCAAATTCCAATTATGCAGTGGACGGATTGGCAATCTATTCTTTCCTTGTTGGGTTATATCGCGATGGGTGTATATGCAGTGTATGGATTGTTGAAAAAGCATCTGGTTGCATATGGTATATTCTTCTATCTAGCTACTTTGTCCATTGTTTCCAATGTTCCCTTTACGGTCGGTACATTTATGAATGAAAGATTCGTGTATGTTTCTTCCATCGGATTTTGCCTGATTCTGGCATATTGGCTTTGCAAGGTTTTGCCTGAAAAAATGGGTAAAACGGGGCAAATGATCGGGATGGGTATTGCCGGAATTTTTCTGGCTGGCTATATCGTGAAAACGGTGTTAAGGGTTCCGGCATGGGAGAATGCGCTGAGCTTGAATAAGGCCGCTATCAAGTATTCTAGCGAAAGTGCTAGGGCGAATTGCTTTATGGGAACAGCCTTGTTTGAGGAATATCGGGATCCCAATATAGATCCAAAACTAAAAGAGGAGCTATTGGAACAAATAACCTTTCATCTGAATAAGTCTTTATCCATTTATCCAAGGTATGGTTCCGCGTTGATTATGCAAAGTGGTATCGTGGCGGAACATTACAAGAAAGACAGGGATCTGGATAAACTACTGGATAATTTTTATAAGCTACTGGAAAAGAAAAGAAACCTTCCTTTTATAGAAGAATACATGGATTATCTGATAGATAGGGCGGATGCCGATAAGTTGGCTGCATTTTGTTATAAAACGGGTTACGAGTTGTTTGGCCGTAAGGTGAGAGACGGTAATTATGCTATAAAATACCTGAACTATGGCTTAAAAGCTGCCCCTAATAATGCCCGACTAAATTATGGTATAGGAAAAACTTACGAAGCAATGGGGAAATCCGATAAAGCCCAAACTTATCTGGATAGAGCCTACAAACTTGATCCTTCATTACCAAATTAATATTTTACAAAAAAACAACCTGCCAATTTCAATTTGACAGGTTGTTTTCTATAAATAGTAAAGATATAATTTATTCCTCCTCCTCTTCTTGATTCTCTTCTTGGGTCACGTTATTATCATCTAAACAAGATTGTATATAGACATCCAGTTCAGTACCACGCTCACAAGTGAACCCGGGTTCCAAGGTGACGGATTCGCCAGCATGGTAGTCCACAACGGCATTGCTCGTGAGTATTTCCTTAGAAAGTACAGAGATAACAGCTGTTACTTCATGGAAGCCACCGACAATGGTGCTGGCTACATTTTCGATGTCTTGGCAACCACTAGGTTCTCCAATAGTAAAAACAGCAGAAGCTGTACAGCCAATAATATCCGTAACACGGATAGAGTAACTACCTGCGGTTAAGCCTGAAATGTCTTCTGTTGATCCTTCCAGTCCCCAATCATAGGTAAAGGTAGGGTTCCCACCAGTAACGGTAAGATCAATGCTTCCATCACTTCCTCCGAATGTGGAGGCATCCGTTGTTACTGCCGTTAATTGCAAGGTAGAACAAGGTAGCGCAGGATCTTCAATGGTAACCATTGTTGTTGCGGTACATCCAGCATCGTCCGTTACCTGTACGGCATAATCTCCGCTAGGTAAGTTGGAAATATCTTGTGTCGTACTTCCGTTCCCCCAGAAATAAGAATAAGGAGGATTTCCCCCAGTAACAGTCAAATTAATAGAGCCATCACTGCCACCAGCAGTAGAAACATCTACTTTGGTTGTTGCCAGAGTTAGTGTGGAGCAAGCTTGAAGCTGTGGTTCAAAGATAGTTGCCGTTGCCGTAGCGGCACAGCCGTAGGCATCCGTTACCTGAACTGCATAGTTTCCGGCAGGAATATTAGCAAGATCTTCCGTTGTGCCATCTGCTCCCCAGAAATAGGTATAAGGCTCTGCTCCACCGGTGACGGTTAGGTCAATAAATCCGTTGCTGCCACCTGGGAAGGATACGTCAAAAGTTTCTACATCAAGTACAATTGGAGTGTTAAAGGCTCCAATTGTAGTAGAATCCACAAAAGTTTCTTTTACATAGGTACTCAAGGTCAATGTTCCACTGGTTAAGTTCCCGTTCTCAGCTGCTCCCGTAAAAGTCATGTTCGTTCCAGTAGGCGTAAAGGAGGTGTTACATAAAAGATCATTAGCTGATACCGAGTCGTAATCATAAATCTTGAGGTTGTAGGGAGGATTGGTTAACTCTACATTGAGGTTCCAGCAGCCAGCAAAAGTATTCGCAATTTCCGTATTACTTCCCCCCGCAACTTGTACGCCATTAGCATCAAAGAGTTCATAGAAAATATCAGGTTCCCCACTGCAACTGAAGACATTGGGTTCCTCCACATCCCCACACCAAGATTCCGAAGCAATACTGGTCGTACAGATTCTATCTAATTTATAACCCAAAATCTGAGTTTCTAAGGATACATTATAGGTGCCCGGTGCTGCATAAACTTGTGTGGGAGGGCATTGCTCCGTACTGGTCGTACCATTTCCTAAATCCCAGCTATAGGTAGTGATGTCTGGTGCAGGGGCATCTATTATTGCACAAAGGTCTGCTTCATACCCATCTTGGCAATTGGGTGCTCCCGTGTAATTGAATGTTGTAGAGCCTGTGCCGGGCAATAGATTTACGTCAACGCTATACTCTTGAGGTTGGGTGAAAGTACCGATGCCAGGGACATTAACAAGAGCGTTTACCAGTATATCAATGGTATAAACGCCAGGGGCAGCGATAGGGGTACCACAAATCTTTACGCAACCAACATTGTCTCCGGCCTGTACATCATAAAAGCAACCCGCTGCTTGATTATTGCATTCCCAGGCAAGGTCAAAAGGTATCCCAGAAAGTTGGGCTACCGTAATATTCAGGATAGTTACATCAAAACCTTGTACGACAAGTTGATTCGGAATGTAAAAAGTAATGGATTCCTCATAGGGAACGCCTACTGTGCCGTCAGGAATTGTACTGGGACAAAGCCCACCTTCGGGTAGTTGTGTCGGGCAGGTATCGTCAATAACACAGCCCGGGCATTGGGCATAGGTCAGGTTTCCTGTCCACAGAAAAATAAACAAGAGAATAAATAATTTTCTGTTAATCATGTTAGTATCTTTTTTTTTACTTAGAACAATAAGGTTAGATAAAATTTTACAGGAACATGAATTTAACTAAATAATTTAAATCGAAAGCACATGAAAATATTTACCACAAAACTCCTCCTATTATGTACACTCTTCCTATTCCCTTCACAAACGACACAAAACAAAGAAGTAGAACAATGCCTAATCGAAACAGTGTATAACACCG
>JAHDGC010000350.1 GCA_020627865.1 Saprospiraceae bacterium
GTGCTGTGTCCCCCTTCGGAGGGGGATTTAGGGGGAGGACTTTGTGTAATTAATTCAAAATAAATAATTTGTAACCATTCCTCCCCCTAACCCCCTCCCGAGGGGGACAGTATTTTCTCAGCTTCACAGCACTATTACTTAAACTCTGTTTTCCATGTTTTTTCACATGTTTCTACTAAGTTGACGACATTCGACTACAGCTTCAAGCTTGTAGCCTAGATTTAATTCCAAAAGATTTAATTAAGTACTACAGTAAAAATTATCATCTAAATCGTGTCACTACATATTTAGATAATCATCGCTATACCTTGTTGTAAATAAATCTATTTGTATTCATTGACTTTTAAAAACCAAATTTTTATATGAAAAAATTATCATCCCTGTTACTACTTTTACTATGCTTTTGGGTAAATCAGTCTATCTATGCTCAATCCCAACCCGGCGGCTTCGACCACAAATGGGCAGATTACCCCGCCGGAGAATTTGGCCCCTACGATATTACCTTTGACTATACCGGTGCTAGGGAAATTGAAGCAGCCCCTCCGCCAGGTGTTCATCCCCGTGTACTTATTTCTCCAAGTGAAATTCCAGCTATGGTTGATCGTTTGCTCAATACAGTTAGTGGCCAGCAAGCTTTCAACCAGATGCATGCCTATACCACCTTACAACACCTTGGATATGTCGGGATTGGCTATGACCATAATGCAGATTATGGTCACGACGAGCAAGGCGTGCGGTATATTGGTAATGCTGGTGCTTTCGATATAAGTTCCTACTATGCTAAATTAGTTAACAATGATCTTACTGCTGCTGCGGACTTGGAAGCTATTGGAAATAATGGCTGGCAAAGACTGGCCGGCATCATGGCATTGGAAGCACTGGAATGTTTGGTAATGACGACAGCAGACCCAGATGCCTTTGATGAGGATACAGGTCTACGATACGATGATCGAGCCGCTATGCTGGGAAGGGCGATGTCGAATTGGGCACAAATTGTTTTTGATGATCCCTATTTAAGTTCCTACAACTACATGATGTTTGGAGGGGTGCATATGGCAATGGCTTATGATTTGAATTACAATAGCATGACAACAAACCAGCAGGATTCGGTAAGGATGACACTGGCAGAAATTGTCAGTACTTATCCTTTGTATGGTAGTCATACCGCTTATTATTCCACAACGAGTAACTGGGTGGGCTTAAATACTTTTGAATTGTTAACTAATTATGCCATTGAAGGAGAACAAGGCCACAATCCAAACTTGGAAGCAATGTATATGAGAGCCTACCGAAACTTCCTGACCTATGGTTGGTATGCCTCCGGTGCACCCTATGAAGGCCTAGGCAAGAATTATATCTTCGCGACTTCTCTAATTGCTGCGGCTAAGCGTGGATACAGTTTGTTCGGTCATCCTCATCTCAGGGCATACGGGCAAAAATTCCTACCGGCAATTACCCAACCTTACTGGCATGGCTTTATCGGCACGGATGCATGGGGCGGAACAGGTCTTTATGTAGAGCAGGGAGGATACAAAAATAACCCTGCTGATTATGTTGGCCTGAAATGGGTTTACCCTGATGACCCTAGTGTTGATTTTGCTTGGCGAAATTATATTGAGAAAATTCATACGAAGGATTCTTATGGATATGTTTACCAAGAGGTTTATCCACACGGCTACCTCTGTAATCTTTTAAAATCAGTAATGTTCGCAACGGACTACAATGCTGGGGAACTAACGGAACAGACGACTACTGCATTGGGTGGAGAAAAAACATTTTTTGCACCTGAGCGGGGATTGCTCACCATGAGAAGTGACTTCGATAGCCTCGCCATGATGTCCCATTTTCATTGTCGCCAAGATTTAGGTGGCCATACTTACGGTGACCGAAACAATTTTACATTAAGTGCACTTGGGCGGGATTGGGTTCGGTATTCTTATGGCCCTAGCTATACTGCTACATCGTGGCATAGTTGCCCATTGATTAATGATCTGGGGCTTCATCCAGGGAGCAAGATTCCCATACCCGGAAAAGTCGTTAACTTTGAAGATGATGGTGTATTTACACAAATAACAGGGGATGCGACTTATGCTTATTCTTGGGAGTGGCATAGCGCTACTGGTCTCCCTTCTCAACCCCATTATTGGTTAGGGACGGGGGAATGGACAGAAGTAACAGAAACCAGAAATGACTTCCGCTATGAGCCGGGTGAAGCAGACTTTCTCAATATTCCTTTCTATAGGTATGCCAGTTGGCAGTATCCAGGTTATGAGGAACATTACATCAAGCGACCTTATAATATGATGCAGCGGGTAATGCGTACCCTTGCCATGATGCGTACGGACAAACCTTATATGCTTGTGGTGGATGATTTGCAAAAAGATTCTTTAGTGCATAATTACAAATGGGCATTACAAATATCACCAGACTTAACCATAGAATCTACAGATGTTAATATCGCAGAACAGGATTATCGTTGCGATGTGATTCTTGCAGAACCCAATGGCAACCGGAAAATGCTAGTCCGAGTTTTGAATAATGAAGGTTATACAGGAGGGGCACCTGCATGGATAGATACCCTTTATGTAAATCCACATAGTGACATGCACATCACTCGCCTGGTTGTGGAAGCAGATGTGGTTACCCCAAACTTCAAAATTATGCTCTATCCATTTACGGACGGCGATGCATTGCCTGTTACAGACTGGAATACCGGAAGGGATCAGTTGATGGTTTCTTTGGATGGCGAAAATCAAATTTATGCCTTTGAAGAATCAGAGGAAGGACAAACAGACCTGAGTCTGATCGAAAGTTTCTGTGCGGACGCGCCTGCACGTCCAGGTGGTTTTTACCACAAGTGGGATGATTATCCAACAGGAACATTTGGTTCACTGGATGTGAATTTCAATAATGCAGGTGTCCGAGCGGTTGCACCTGTTCCGCCTGTTGGTGTGCACCCTCGTGTTTTTCTTTGCTCGGAGGAAATTCCAGCAATGGCGGATCGTTTGCAAAATACGACAAGTGGTCAAGAAGCCTTCAGCCAAATGCATGCTTATACTACACTGCAACATCTTGGTACTAGCTATAACGTTAATGCGGATTATGCCCGTGATGGGTCCAATATAAGGTATATTAGCAATACTGGTGCCTTTAATATCAACCCTTTCTATTATAAATTAGTAAACGGTGATCCAACTGCTTTGGATGGCCTGACGAATGATGGCCGACAAAAACTAGCAAGTACGATGTCCTTAGATGCTTTGGAATGTTTGGTCATGATGTCAACGGATCCAGCGGCCTATGATGAAGATACTGGACTGCGCTATGATGACCGTGCAGCGATGCTGGGTAGGGCAATGTCGAACTGGGCACAGCTTGTTTTTGATGCACCCGATTTAACCCCAAACAATTACGTGAAATTCGGAGGTGTCCATATGGCGATGGCCTATGATCTTAATTATAACAGTATGACTACAAGTCAGCAGGATTCTGTAAGAATGACCTTGGCCAAGATTATTCCAACAACGATGCGCTACGGTTCGGGAGTGGCGCCTTACAGTACGACGAGAAACTTGGCCGCATCAAACGCTTTTGATTTATTGACAAATTATGCCATTGAGGGAGAAGCGGGGTATAACCCAACTCTAGAAGAAGAGTTCATGCTGACTTATCGTAACTTCCTGACTTACGGCTGGTATGCCTCCGGTGCGCCATATGAAGGTTTGGGGCAAAATAATGTTATGGCGACTTCCCTGATTGCGGCCGCAAAGCGAGGCTACAGCCTGTTAGGGCACCCTCATTTCAGGGCATATGGTAACAATTTCCTTCCGGCGATTACCCAACCTTATTGGCATAGCTTTGTCAGTACGGATTTATGGGGTGGAACAGGCCCGGGAACGGAGCAAGGCGGATACAAAAATAACCCACCGGATGCGGTTGGTCTCAAATGGATTTATCCTGATGATGCCGGTGTTGATTTTGCTTGGAGAAATTACATTGAAAAAATTTATGACATGGATGCCTACGGGTATGTTTATCAGGAAATTTACCCGAATGGGAATTTCTGCAACCTGCTCACCACAATCATGTTTACTTCTGATTATGAAACTGGTGGCAAGGCAGCCCAATCGAAAAAAGCACTGCAATCCAAAAGCTTCTTTGCCCCAGATCGTGGCCTAGCGGTGCTAAGGAGTGGCCATGATAGCCTAGATATGATGACGCATTTTCATTGTAGACAAGATATGGGCGGACAAACCTATGGAGACCGGAATAACTTTACCATGAGTGCTTTAGGTCGGGATTGGGTCAGGTACACTTATGCGAATATTTTCCAAGATACAAGGTTCCATAGTTGCTTACTGATTGATGATAAAGGCGTTAAGGTTACACCAAGAGACGGAGGAAAGGCCAGACAACCCGGGAAAGTTCTGAATTTTGAAGATGATGGTACAATGGCACAGGTTGCCGGCGATGCGACCTATGCTTATTCTTGGGAGTGGGATTGGGTCAATAATGTGCCCGGAGCGGATTATCCTTTCCTTGGAGCTGGATATTGGACTGAGGTAACAGAAACACCAAATGATTTCCGCTATCAGCAAGGTACAGAAGGCCATCTTGATATTCCTTTCTATGAATATGCAAGTGCACAAACGGGTGGTTTCCAAGAGCATATCGTGAAAGGGCCATACAATCCAATGGAACGGGTATACCGTACTGTGGCAATGGTGCGTTGTGCACATCCTTATATGCTTATCATTGATGATGTCCAAAAAGATAGCACGGTACACAATTATAAATGGTTAGCCCAAGTAGCGGGAGATTTATCCATAGAATCTTGGGATGTAAATTTAGAAGACGAAGACTACCGTTGTGATGTAATCTTAGCAGAACCGAACGGAAATCGTAAATTACTTGTTAGAATTTTAAATAATGATGGATACACCGGCGGGATTCCAGCGGTATTGGATACTATTGATATCAATGCTTATTATCCGCTGTCCCGTTTGCTAATCGAGGCAAATGTGGTCACACCTAACTTTAAAGTGATGCTCTATCCATTTACAGCAGGTGATCCATTGCCAGTTACGAGTTGGACGAGCTTAAAACATGGTTTGATGGTGTCGATAGATGACGAAGAAAAAATTATCGGTTTTGAAGAAATTGATGGCCGGACGCATATCGAACTCCTCGATGAGATAAGCCTCCAATTTGCTTATCCGAATAGGGTGCCGCATCCAATACCGGGCACCATAGAAGTAGAGGATTACGATCTTGGAGGACAGGATATTGCTTATTTTGATAGTGATGTTCCTAACAATGGAAACGCAAATTATAGGCCAGATGAATCCGTAGATATCGAATCTGCTGACGGAGGATACACCGTAGGCTATACCGACTTGAACAATGGAATGGAATGGTTAGAGTATACGGTAAATGTAACAGAGGGAACTTATGATATGGAACTTAGAGTAGCGACAGAAGGAACTGGTAATATGCTTGTCGCGAAACTAGATAGTATTATTTTAGATACCTTCCATTTACCTAATACGGGTGGCTTGGCTAACTTCCAAATTGCTAGAGTAAATAGTATTCCCTTTACCGGAGGAGAAGAGAAGATCCTTCGCTTAGAGTTTATAGGAAGTGGAATCCATACCAATTGGATGAAATTCGTGCCAGTTGTTGCAAGTAACATCGGGAATGATCACAATACGACTGGTGCCTTAGATGGTTGGGCGGCAGGTATGGTGATTAATGAGACAGATATTTATATGAATGACTCCGGAGCACGGCAAGAAGTCTCCGTTGATTATTTTAGTTTCTATGCTGGTATAAAACGGAACCCGCTGACACCTTTTGTTGTGAAAGTGAATGGAGATAATGATTTACTGTTTTGAAAGTTGGAACAACAAGGGCGCAAGAAGAATATGATGTACATGGAAATACTTTTCCTTTTATTGACGGAGAGGCAAACTTTATCCTTGAGCCTGGAGAAATTATCGCGACCGGTTTTATGAATGGTTATGCAGATGGCTCTGGTAATGGTGAAGGCTCAACTATTGTATACAACTGGCAAGGAGATCAGCTTGATGAAATCTGGTTTACAGGTGCTCCTACGGCAGAGGGGAGCGGTATGGTACAGGAGGGCTTACCGCCAATACCGGGGGATAATACTTATACAAACGTTTTTCGGAATTACCAGTTCAATATCGGTTTCAGTGTCCGCGACCCACTCTGTATCGACCATCTTGTAACAGACAATACACTGCCATCTGGTTACTATAGTGCTGGACTGACCATCACAAGTGCCGGTTCAGTTGACAGTGCTGGAAATGTTATTTTTCAAACGCATGACCATGTATTGTTAGGGGCTGGCTTTGAGGCTCCCGCTTCGACAACTTTTGAAGTTCGGGTCGGAGAGGATCAAGGTTGTGTTACACGAACATATAACCAATCCCAATAAAATAGTTTGTTTGAGTTTATATTATTAAGTCGCCAATATCATGTTTGATTGGTATTGGTGGCTTTTTGGTAAGTATATTGTTTTTACATTCATTTAACCTAAGCTTGTTATGAAACAATTATTATTTTTATTACTACTTTTATTGAGTCTTCTGGCTCATAATTTTATCCATGCCCAATCCCAGCCCGGTGGCTTTGACCACAAGTGGACAGATTATCCCGCAGGAGAATTTGGCCCCTATGATATCACTTTTGACTATACCGATGCTCGGGAAATTGAAGCCGCTCCACCTCCGGGTGTTCATCCCCGTGTTTTTATTTCTCCCAATGAAATTCCCGATCTGGTTGACCGTTTGTTGAATACAACTAGCGGCCAAAAGGCCTTCAAACAAATGCATGCCTATACGACATTGCACCACCTTGGATACACCAATAATGGCTATAACCAGAATGCGGATTATGCCTTGGATGAACAAGGGGTACGGTATATTCAAAATGCTGGAGCCTTTGATGTCAGTGCTGCCTACGATAGATTGGTAGATGGTGATCTTACAACGATGGATGGTTGGAGTCCGGATGGGCGACGAAGGCTAGGTGGTATCATGGCATTGGAAGCGCTCGAATGTTTGGTGATGACAACAGCGAATCCAGATGCCTTTGATGAAGATACTGGGCTACGGTATGATGAACGAGCGGCGATGCTGGGTCGAGCCATGTCTACTTGGGCACAAAGTGTTTTCGATGATCCCGATTTGAATTCCGACAATTACGTGATATTTGGAGGGGTTCATATGGCCATGACCTATGATTTGAATTACAATAGCATGACGAGCAATCAGCAGGATTCCGTAAGGATGACATTGGCAAAAATTGTCAGCGATGTTCCACTATATGGTAGTGAAACGGCCTATTATTCCACAACAAGTAATTGGGTCGGGTTGAATACTTTTGAATTGTTAACCAACTATGCTATTGAAGGGGAGGAAGGGCATAACCCTAATCTGGAGGCTCGGTATATGAGGGCTTATCGAAATTTCCTAACGTACGGCTGGTATGCCTCTG
>JAHDGC010000351.1 GCA_020627865.1 Saprospiraceae bacterium
CTACCCAAACCGCCCCATAACCTTACCCATTTTCCCCCTAATCTCCGGCAAGCAAAGATTCCCGATACTGCCCTCATGGCTATGCTCGACAGTACCAGCATAAGAAAAACTACCGGACTCAATTTCTCTCGCTACTTGCTGATAAGCTTCCCGGAAGGCCACACCTTTTTTCACCAAATCATTCACTTTTTCAACGGTATATAGATACTTGTACTTTTCATCTTCCAAAATAGAGGAATTGATCTCAATCTTGGCCAAACAATGTGTAGCCAATTTTAGGCATTTTTTCATATTTTCTAAAGCTGGGAAAAGCACGCCTTTAAGTAACTGATAATCCCGATGATAGCCACTGATCAAATTGGTGTTGAGCATGCTCACCTGAGTTGGCAAAGACTGGAGCAAATTGCAGTGCCCCCGGATGAGTTCAAAAACATCCGGATTCTTTTTGTGTGGCATGATACTACTGCCCGTCGTGAAGGCATCCGGCAGCTTAATAAACCGAAAATT
Organism: Saprospiraceae bacterium; assembly: GCA_020627865.1. Lineage (GTDB taxonomy): Bacteria > Bacteroidota > Bacteroidia > Chitinophagales > Saprospiraceae > JAHDGC01. The sequence continues at coordinate 508 of JAHDGC010000351.1, forward strand.
TTCATTGGAAAAAAGCACCATGTCCGAGGCCAACTTTCCGACAGTAGCACCGATACCCGCGAGTGCAAAACTTAAAAACTGTTCGGTCTTCCCCCTACCCATTTGTGCATGGATGGCATTATAGGCCAAATCATCAAAACAAAGCGTTTCCGTTGTCATCTTCCGATCCAAAGGAAAAGAGCTTCCATAGCCTGCTGCAGAACCCAACGGGTTTTGATTGTTGATTTGATGAACAGATCCAAGCAAGGTTAAATCATCGACCAAAGATTCCGCATAGGCCCCGAACCAAAGTCCGAAAGAAGAAACCATCGCCACCTGCGTATGGGTATAACCCGGCATCAGCACCGCCTGATATGTTTCACTTTGCAAAAGCAATACTTCAAAAAGTTCATGGATCAATTGGGACACTTCTTTTATTTCTGCCCGGAAAAACAACCTCAGATCAACCATAATTTGGTCATTTCGAGAACGGCCTGCATGTATTTTTTTTCCAACCGCCCCTAACTTTCTGGTCAACATCAATTCAACCTGTGAATGCACATCTTCCACGCCTTGTTCTATACAAAAATTTCCGTGTTCAATTTGTTGGTAAATTTCTTTCAATGCAATTTCCAACTGATCTAATTCTTGTACTTTTAGCAAACCAATTTTCTGAAGCATTTTAATGTGAGCAGCTGTTCCCTGTATATCATACTTGGCTATTTGTAAATCAAAATCGGGATCGTTTCCAATAGTAAAGGCTTCTACAAGTTTGTTGATTTTTGTATCTTTTTTCCAGAGTTTCATGTTACTTTTTTATGATAATTAATAAAGCCACTTAAAAGTTGATAGTAGCGATCAATACCGTCATTCATTTCTTCTAGTGTTATAAATTCATCTGCGGTATGGGAGCGACTCGATTTCCCTGGACCAATTTTCAAGGTCGGAAATGGCATCAAGGCTTGATCGGATAAGGTTGCAGAACCAAATGCAGACAACCCCAAGGTATACCCAATTTTCACGATAGGATGATCTATAGGAATCCCAGAAGAATTTAGTCTAAACGAACGGGCATGTAATGTTGAAGCAGTATGCCTTTGTAAAATATCAAACACGTCTTGATTGGCATAAAGCTCTGTCGTTCGGACATCAATTACAAAGCGACATTCATCCGGCACGACATTATGCTGTGTTCCTGCGTTGATTTGGGTTACGGAAACTTTAACTTTCCCAAGCTGTTCGGATATTTTTTCAAATTGAAAATTTTGTAAAAAATCAATATCCTTCAAGGCTATATAAATGGCATTTTCGCCTTCGTCTCGCGCAGCATGTCCCGCCTCGCCATGTGCCACGCCATCAATGACGATCAAGCCTTTTTCGGCAACCGCCATTTGCATTTGGGTTGGTTCGCCAACAATCCCAAAATCAATTTCCCCCAGCTTATCCAAAACAGAGGCAACACCGTTCTTACCGGAAATTTCCTCTTCTGCTGATGCCAGAAAAACAAGGTTAAAAGGCAACTCTTTTTGTTCATAAAAATGTATAAAAGTTGCAGCCATTGCAACCAAGGCTCCACCTGCATCATTGCTCCCCAAACCGTAAAGCATCCCCTTTTCGATAATAGGTTCAAAGGGGTTTCTTTCCCATCCCGCAACAGGCTTCACGGTATCGTGGTGAGAATTCAACAATATCGTTGGTAGGTCTTTTCTAGTATTTTTTGAAAAAGCCCAAACATTGTTTCCGCACCTATTTACCTGAATATTTCTTTTATTCAGGAAACTAGAAATGCATGTTGCCGTTTCATCTTCGGCCTTGCTAAAAGAAGGTATGGCAATTAATGATTTCAGCAATTCCAAAGCATTCGATTTTACAGCCAAACTTACCCCCATATTTCTGTTCCTTTTTGTTCAAGAATACCATTGGGGCCACAAATTACGACTTTGTGCACATTGGATTTTTTCGCTGTAAAAGCATTATCCAATTTGGGGATCATGCCATCAGAAATGATGCCATTCTCTTGATAGAAAGCATAATCCTTTTTTGACAAATCTCTGAAGACGGATGTTTCATCAGTTGGGTCGGCCAACACGCCCTCCTTCTCGAAACAAAATTTCAAGCTAACTTTAAAATAGTTCGATAAAGCAGTCGCCAAAGTAGCTGCAATCGTATCTGCATTTGTATTCAACAATTGCCCATTTCCGTCATGTGTGATGGCACAAAATACGGGCACAATGCCTTGTTTCAATAAGGTAACCAGCAAAGATGTATTGACTTGTTCTACATCTCCGACAAAGCCAAAATCCACTTCTTGAACGGGTCGTTTTTGGGAGCGAATCAAGTTGCCATCTGCACCAGAAAATCCAATGGCATTACAGTTCATTTTTTGTAAAAGGCTCACCAATTGTTTGTTAATTAAACCGGCATAAACCATTGTTGCAATTTCTAGTGTCGCTTCATCCGTGATGCGTCTGCCATTTATCATTTGCGTTTTGACGCCCAATTTCTGGGAGAATTCCGATGCTCGTTTCCCACCACCATGTACGAGAATCTTCGGCCTATCTATTTTTGCGAAAGCGGTAATCGTATCGTGCAAGGTGGTTTTATGGTCTAGTAATTTACCGCCAATTTTAATGATGGTCAGTGGATTCATGATTCTAGTTTTTAAAGGTTTTTCAAAATTTCACTGAGCACAGTTTGTGCGATCACTTCCCTATTTGCAGCTTGTTGAATAACGATCGAATTAGGGCTATCCAAAACCATATCTTCAACAACCACATTCCGGCGTACAGGAAGACAATGCATAAAACAAGCATCATTTGTTAATGCCATCTTTTCCGCTGTAATCATCCAGTTCACATCCGTAGGAAGTATTTTTCCATAATCGGAATAACTTGACCAATTTTTAGCATAAATAAAATCTGCGTCATGAAAGGCTTCTTGTTGATCGTATGTAATGCTACATCCTGTTGTAAACTGCGTTGACAATTCGTATCCCTTTGGTTGTGTTATAACCAATTCATAGTCCGTTTTTTTCATCCATTCCACAAAAGAATTGGCAACGGCTTGTGGCAATGCACGGGGATGTGGCGCCCAAGTCAACACTACTTTGGGACGCTTTTTTTTCTTGTATGTTTCTATGGTAAAAACATCTGCAAAAGATTGCAAAGGGTGAACAGTGGCCGATTCAAGATTCACAATCGGAACGGTGGCATACTTCGCGAATTGGTTCAAAATTTTCTCCTCATAATCTGCTTCCCGATCTTGCAAACCCGCGAAAGTCCGGAGACCAATTAGATCAGCATATTGACTGATAACCGCTGCTGCTTCCTTAACATGTTCTGCCTTGTCAAGATTCATCACAGCCCCATCCTCAAACTCAATCCCCCATGCTTGGGAAACATTCATTGTAATCACATGCATACCTAAATTTTGGGCTGCTTTTTGGGTACTTAACCGAGTCCGTAGACTAGGATTAAAAAACAAGAGCACCATTGTTTTATTTTTTCCAATCATATTGTTACCATATGAATCCTGCTGTATTCTTTTTGCTTTTTTCAACAATGAATTCACATACAACACATCACTACTAGAAAGAAACTGCTTCATGATTATTTTGTTTTTTGAAGGTTGACAAACAAGCATCAAAGGCCGCAATAAATTCCTCGACTTCTGATGCACTGATAGAAAGTGGTGGCAAAATTCGCAAGGTATTGGCCTGACTAGAAGCCCCTGTAAATACCCCAAATTTTTCTATCAACAATTTTCTAAATCCTTTAATAGGGAAAGGCATTTCTAAACCAATCATGCAACCCATGCCACGATATTCTACGATTTCAGGATACTTCAACAAGGTATTTTTGAGCTGCTCTCCACGCTGTTTTGCATTTTCGAGCAGTCCTTCTTTTGCGATCACTTCAACAACAGCTAAACCAGCCGCACAAGCCAAATGTGTTCCTCCAAAAGTAGAACCCAGTAAGCCATGCCGCGCCTCAAATTCTGGCGAGATTAAGACACCACCAACAGGAAAACCATTGCCCATCCCCTTTGCTACAGTGATGAGATCAGGTTTGATATTGGCATATTGGTGTGCAAAAAACTTCCCTGTTCGACCATAGCCGGATTGAATTTCATCAAGGATTAAGATCGTGCCATATTGATCGCATAATTTTCTAAGGACTTGTAAAAATTCAGGGATGGGAACATGCATCCCCCCAATGCCCTGCACCCCTTCGATAACCACAGCACAAACATCCCCTTTTGAGATCAATTCAGTTGCTGCCACCAAATCATTCCACGGCAGCAAAACGTTTTCGAAGCCCTTGTTGATTTGAGCCGTAATTTTTTCATTATCTGTAATGTTAACCGCAGCAGCAGTTCTCCCGTGGAAGCCTCTTTGAAAGGAAGCAACCTTCGTCCGGCCATTCTTGAAAGAGGCCAACTTGAGTGCATTTTCAATAGCCTCCGCGCCAGAATTTATCAGGAATAAACCGTAGTCGGGATAGCCCGAAAGTTGCCCTATTTTTTCTGCTAATTCTTCCCGCAATTCATTCTCGACAGAATTGGAATAGAATGCTATTTTATCTAATTGTTTTTTTATGCGTTCTAAAAAGTAAGGGTGCGAATGGCCAATAGAAATAACGGCATGTCCGCCATAAAAATCTAGATAACGCCGCCCGTTTTTATCCCAGACATAACTTCCTGCGCCATGTTGAATATTAATATCCAACAATGGGTAGACATCAAATGGTTTCATATTATTAGTGTATTAAAAAGCACTTCCTTTTAGTTGCAAGCCTGTCGTTTCTGGTAAACCAAAGGTTAAATTCATATTTTGAATGGCTTGCCCGGAAGCTCCTTTTATCAGGTTATCAATAGTGCTGATAATTAAAATTTTGTCTTCATGTTTTTCTACAAACAAATAGCATTTATTGGTATTGATTACTTGTTTCAATGCGGGGCTTTTTGTAAGGATATGCACAAAAGGATGTGATTCGTAATAGTCCTTAAAGAAATCTTGTATAACTTCCTTTTCCAAAGGACAAGATAGGTATAGGCTTGCAAAAATCCCCCTAGTGAAATTCCCTCGAACCGGCAAAAAGTTGATTGCTTTCTTGAAGTCCGGTTGGTACTGATGAATACTTTGACGAATTTCATCCAGATGCTGGTGAACAAACGGTTTATAAATAGATACATTATTGTTTCTCCAACTAAAATGGGTTGTTGCAGAGGGCTGTTGCCCTGCACCTGTGCTCCCTGTTATGGCATGTATATGTATTTCACCTTTTAACAAATGTTCTTTTGCTAAAGGCAACAAGGCCAATTGTATAGCCGTAGCAAAACAGCCCGGATTTGCAATTTTATTGTTATTTAAAATTATATCTCGATTCAACTCCGGTAAGCCGTAAACGAAGCCTGCCGCCTTATCCGCTAATCGAAAGTCACTACTAAGGTCGATGATTTTCACCTTTTCAGGAACAGCATTTGCTTCCAGAAATATTCTTGATTTCCCATGACCAGAGCACAAAAATAGAACATCAATTTCATGGCTCACATTACCAGAAAAACAAATATCTAATTCTCCTACTAAATCTGGATGAATATCCGTAATCGGACGCCCTGCCTGACTATTGCTATGGACAAAAATGATCTCGGCATCAGGATGATTTACCAATAAGCGCAACAGTTCTCCTGCGGTATATCCTGCCCCACCAACTATACCAATTCTAATCATAAAGCAGGTAAATTTTTCAGGTCTAGAAAATGATTCGCAAGAATTTTGGTAAAACCCTTAACATCGTCCCCTGTCCAACCTTCATTCATTTCTCCATACTGCCCCTTTTGCATTTGCATCTTATCGAACTTAGAAGAGATGCCCTGCAATTCGAACCTATAGGGATAAAGTTTCACGAAGGCCTTTCCGGTAACCTGTTGTTGGGTATCTTCCAAAAAGCTTTCGATATTCCGCATTACGCCATCAAGGTACTGCCCTTCGTGCAACATCATACCATACCAATTGGCCAATTGTTCTTTCCAATAAGCTTGCCATTTGCTTAAGATATGCTTTTCCAACAAATGGTGTGCCTTGATAATAATTAGGGGCGCAGCCGCCTCAAAACCGACCCGGCCTTTGATGCCGATAATCGTATCCCCTACATGAATATCTCTACCGATGCCATAAGGTGCAGCAATGGTTTGGAGCTTTTGAATTGCCTGCAAAGGATGGTCAAAAACCTCTTCATTGATTCCTATAATTTCTCCTTTTGAAAAATGAAGCGTCACCAATTCCGCTTCCTGTTTTTCCAATTGGTTCGTCCAAGCTTTTTCTGGCAAGGCCAAGTGTGATGTCAATGTTTCTGCCCCTCCAACACTCGTCCCCCAAACGCCTTTATTGATAGAATATTTTGCCTTATCCATGCTCCATTCAAATCCATGCTCTTTCAGGAAATCGACTTCCTGTTGCCGACTTAAAGACTGATCCCGAATGGGCGTTATGATTTCCACCGCTGGACACAACACCCTGAATGCAAGATCAAACCGAACCTGATCATTTCCTGCTCCCGTGCTACCGTGTGCTATTGCGATTGCATTTATTTTTTTAGCGGCTTTCGCAATTTCAACGGCCTGGAACATTCGTTCTGCCGACACACTCAACGGATAGGTGCCATTTCTCAATACATTTCCAAAAACCAAGTAGCGAATGTATTGTTGATAATATTGTTCAACAGCATCTACACATTGGAATGAAGCTGCGCCCAAATGAAAGGCTTGCTTTTCCATATGGGCAATTTCTGCGGGAGAAAAACCACCGGTATTGATGGAAACTGCATGAACCTCCCAACCTTCCAGACTCAGGTATTTGATACAATAAGAAGTGTCTAATCCTCCGCTATATGCGAGGAGCAGTTTATTTTTATTTTGCTTTTTCATCTGTGATTGATTTTAGGGAATCAGAAAAATATAATCTACACATCTTGACTGCTTATTTCGCGCTTACTCTGCGTTACAAAAATCCTCATTATGCGCT
>JAHDGC010000352.1:0-4871 GCA_020627865.1 Saprospiraceae bacterium
TAAATCAATATTTTAGAACGGAGTTAGATTCTCAATCATTTATTTCCAAAACTTTAGCCTTTTTTTAACACTATTTTATCCATAAAAGGCGTAATTTTGACCCTGTAATATCTCAAAAAGAAAAACAAAGTAATAATCGAGAGTGGTGAACCGTTACTTTTCTACTTTTGTTTTTTACTGCTAAATAAATATCATGAAAAAAATACTGCTTTTAAGTTTATTCGCATTCATTGGGCTGACGGCCTTTGCGCAGACTTCAACCCAAGAATATAAGGCCGGCAATGAAGGTTGGCTGGTTAAGGTTGATGAGGCCTACAAACAGTCCAAAGAAACTGGCAAGCCTATTATGGCTAATTTTACCGGAAGCGACTGGTGCGGTTGGTGCAAGAAATTGACCAGAACGGTTTTTTCCCAACCGGAGTTTAAGAAATGGGCCGCAGAAAATGTTATCTTATTGGAACTCGACTTCCCAAGAAGAACCAAAGTTCCGGCTGAAATTCAGCAACAAAACGCACAGCTCCAAAGGGCTTTTCAGGTCAGGGGATTTCCTACGGTTTGGGTGTTCAACTTGAATCAAGATGGCAATGGACAGTTTAATGTAGAAGCCCTAGGCAAAACCGGTTATGCCAAAAGCGCGAAGGAGTTTACAGATGGCGTGGATAAGATTATTGCACAAGGGAAGAAAAATTAGTTTTCTCCTTTTAATTTTTTATTGTTGTAAGGCTTTGGCAGCTTATAAATTATGGCTCTTACCTGTTGGAAAGGTCGGTGCTATTGATTATTAAAGTTCCAAATTCCTTATGTTTTCGTGCACTTGTTTTCTATGATTGGAAAACAAGTGCATTTTTATTGTCGTGTATTGATGTATGTTATAGAAAATAAACTACGTGACAAAAGAACACAACACAACACAACACAACACAACACAACACAAACGGATGAAGAACACTTATTTTGATCTGATTGATCAAAGTTATTATTTCCCACAAGATGGGTTTGATCTACAGAATGATTACCTTACCTTTCATGGTATATCGTTGAAGTACCTGATCGAGAAATATGGTACACCTTTTAAACTATTGTACTTGCCTCGAATATCGGAGCAAATTAAGCGGGCAAGGAACCTTTTCAACAGGGCGATAAAGAAAAATAATTATCGTGGAAAATATCACTATTGTTATTGTACAAAATGTTGCCATTTCTCTCATGTGGTCAAAACTGCATTGCGAGAAAAAGTCCACCTAGAAACATCTTCCTCATTTGATATTGATCTGATTTTTAGACTTTATAAAGAAGGAGAGCTGACAAAAAGTACGGTCATTGTACATAATGGATATAAAACCGACGAGTACCTCAAGAAGATTCTCAAGCTTAACACGGAAGGCTTTAAGAATTCTATCCTTGTGTTGGATTCCAAGTCGGAACTCAAGCGGGTAAGGGCATATGCTGCCGAGTATGATGGTGTGCTGAAAATCGGCATTCGAATGGCTATTGATGAAGAACCCCAATCTGCGTATTATACCTCCCGTTTGGGTATACGCCCTTCGGAGATTGTGGATTTTTACAAAAATGAAATTGAGGGAGAGGAAAACATTAGCCTCAAGATGGTACATTTTTTTATTGATTCTGGCATCAAGGATAATCTGTATTATTGGGGAGAATTTAAGAAGGCGCTCAAGCTGTTTGTGGAGCTAAAACAAGTGTGTAAAGACGTTAAGGCCATTAATCTAGGTGGTGGGTTCCCGATCAGGAATAATCTGGGTTTTGAATATGATTATGAATACATGATTAATGAAATCGTAAAGAATATCAAGACTGTCTGTGTAGAATCTAACATGATGGAGCCGGATATTTTTACGGAATTTGGTAAGTACACTGTTGGGGAAAGTGGGGCAATTGTATTCCAAGTGCTGGAGCAAAAAAAGCAAAATGACCGGGAGACATGGTATATTGTGGATAATAGTTTGATGAATACCATCCCGGATGCTTGGTCGATATTGGAGAAGTTTATATTGTTGCCTATTAATAAATGGAACAATGAGTACACGAAAGCCAATATTGGTGGGATCAGCTGTGACCATTCCGATTATTATAATTCGGAAGATTTTAATCAACAGTTGTTTTTGCCGACTTATGAAGATGAGGATGCGGAGCCTTTGTACATCGGCTTCTTTCACACGGGCGCTTACCAAGATTCTATCAGTGGATATGGTGGCATCAAACATTGCTTGATTCCTGCTCCGAAATTAATCATAATCGACAGGGATCATACCGGCAATTTTGTGGATTATATTTATAGGAATGAACAAACCGTAGATGATATGTTATCAATTCTAGGGTATAATCAAGTAGATTAATAATGGAAAGAAATTTCGCGGGTATTCCCGATGCATATGCAGCTTATGAGCAGGCAAAAATTATCTTGCAATCTATTCCCTATGACGGGACAAGCACTTGGGGTAAAGGAGCGGATAAGGGCTTTGAAGCATTTTTGGATGCCGCCGAAAATATGGAATTGTATGACATCGAGATGGATATAGAAGTCTATAGAAATGGTATCCATATGCCTCAAGCTTGGCAGGATTTTGACAGTCCAGAAAAGATGTTCCATACTGTTTATCATAATACCAAAGATTTGCTCCGGCAACAAAAATACCTGACTTTTTTTGGTGGGGAACACTCTGTTAGTATCGGTGTCATCAAGGCATTTTATGAACACTTTGATGAGCTTACTGTTTTGCAAATTGATGCCCATGCCGATTTGAGACCTGCCTACGAGGGAACACCTTATAACCATGCCTGTGCGGTATACGATGCTAGTCGAAATTGTAACTTGGTTCAGGTGGGTATCCGGAGTATGGACGTTGGAGAAAAGCAGTACATGAATAAGGAACAGGTGTTTTTTGCACATCAAATATACGGACATACAGCATGGATGGAAGCATCTATTGCAAAAATGACAGAGCAGGTTTATATTACCTTTGACCTAGATGCTTTCGATGCATCCATCATGCCCGCTACCGGTACGCCCGAGGCGGGTGGCTTGGATTGGTGGACAACACTCAACTACCTTAAGAAAGTTTTTGCCTGTAAAAATGTTGTTGGGTTTGATATTGTAGAACTGGCTCCAATCGAAAATCTACATGCTCCACAATTTCTAGCGGCTAAATTATATTATAAAATGCTTTCTTATAAATTTTCAAATCATGCAAAATAAAGGCCCTGTTTCAGCATTTATCCTTGAGCATTACAAACATTTTAATGCCGCAGCACTAGTCGATGCCGCCAAGGGATATGAAAACCAAATCGCTTCCGGAAATAAAATGATGATAACCCTCGCTGGGGCGATGAGTACGGCAGAGCTAGGGAAATCCTTGGCCGAAATGATCCGTCAGGATAAGGTACACATTATCACTTGTACGGGAGCGAATCTTGAGGAGGATGTTTTCAATCTGGTTGCCCACAAGCATTATAAGCGAATTCCCAATTATCGGGATTTATCCCCTATTGAGGAGAAGGCATTACTTGATGAGCATTTTAATCGGGTGACGGATACCTGCATTCCGGAGGCGGAGGCCATGAGGGCGATTGAAGAGCACCTTTATGCGGTTTGGAAGGATGCAGACAACAAAGGAGAAAGTTATTTGCCTCATGAATATTTTTATAAGATTTTGAAAAATGGAGCATTGGAAAATGCCTATCAGATCAATCCCAAGGATAGCTGGTTACTGGCTGCGGCAGAGAAAAACTTGCCGATTATCGTGCCAGGTTGGGAGGATTCTACCTGTGGCAACTTCTTTGCTTCTTATTGTATTGAAAAAACAATGCGGCCTTCTACGATGAAATCAGGCATCGAGTACATGCTGTTTCTAGCGGAATGGTATCGGCAAAATAGCAAGGCAAACGGGATTGGTTTTTTCCAGATTGGTGGCGGTATTGCGGGCGATTTCCCAATTTGCGTGGTACCGATGTTACATCAGGATTTACAGTTGGACAATATCCCGATGTGGTCATATTTCTGCCAGATCAGTGACTCTACAACGAGTTATGGTTCCTATTCAGGGGCGGTACCGAATGAGAAGATTACTTGGGGGAAACTCCTGCCAGAAACACCCAAATATGTTATCGAGTCGGATGCGACAATTGTGGCACCGTTGATATTTGCTTATGTGCTGGGGTGGTAATATTTATAATGTTTCTCAATCCAAAAACCGCCAAGAGAATCCCCACCGAATTCGCCAATTGAACATCGGATGATTATAGGTAGGATAATATTTTTGCTTGTAGAAAAAATCAGAAATATTGGCCACTTTGACAAAACCTCGGAAAGAACTAATTTGAAAGTTCAAGAAAAAATCCGTCTCGGCAAACCAAAACTCCGGCCGGTCTGTATGGGCTTGCAGGTGAAACTGTCCAATAAGCGGCATGTAAGCATAAGGGCGATAATTATCTGTAAGATGCAAATTTAATCCGGTTTGAATCAGCATCGCTTTTCGGAAAACATACGTTTGGATATACAAGCTATGATCGGAAACAAAATCAGGTAATTCAATAGCGCGACTGTTGTCTTGCTGTAACGTAATTTTATTGTTAAAATTTAAAATGCCTAGCGTGAAATCTTTCTTTAGGCTGAATTGAAAAATATTGATGACCCCTTCATTTTGTCGAGGTTGTGCATTGGGTGTAAAATAAATATAATTGTCTATCAAATGATAGCCACCACCTATTTCTAGCCGGAGTTGCTCCAATCTATATTTAGCCGAAAGGCTGGTTTCAAAAATCTTTTTAAAATCATTATGCCACACCAACTCCTCCGAAATGTAAATTTTTTGTTGTGTAAGTTCTGGCGATTTCCGCTGACTGAGGAACTG
>JAHDGC010000352.1:4971-7509 GCA_020627865.1 Saprospiraceae bacterium
GTACTGATAAAAAAGCTATTTTCCAGTGTTTTCGTTTTTCTATAATTCCGTACACCCTCTGGATGAGTGTTAAAGCCTTCATATAGAAACGCTTCTGCTGAGGAGAGCACATTGAAAACTTTATGTAAGTTTGGATTATAACGTAGGCGATAGCTTAATCGAAAATTCCGCTTGGTATGCCCTGTTGAATCTGTTTGCCCACCGATAGTATAATGTTGCAGCCAAGCATAATCTTGGGAAACATGTATCGTTCTGGCACCATCCAGCCTAACCGGAATATTGAGGGTATTGGTATAGAGCGGATCGTCAAAAAAGGCATCTGTCTGTATTCCGCCATTATCATAAGATTTGATGGCATTATTGGTCATGCTCCAAAATGAATCATATCTTTTGTTTTTGCTTTGGTACCAAACTCCTGTAGATATGGCGGTGTTGCTTTTCAGTTGTTCCGAATAATCACCCGTCTGGCTGATTCTTTTCATCTCAAAATTCAGCCGAAATCCATCGCTGAAATTTCTAGAAAATATCCCCTTGAAATAACCGTCGGTTTGCTTCCGTCCTTGGGTATAGTAAAAGTTGGTAAACATTTTATGCAACTTGAAATACCTGATTTTCTCCGGATCAGTTTTATACAAATCATATTGGTGGTAGCCGGGATCAAAACCGGTTTGTACTGTTGGCTTGTAAACTTTCTGGTAGTGTGCCGATCCCAGATTGCCAAGTGTTGCATAGGGGATGTCACTTTGTCGGGCAGGATCGAAAATCTCGATGCCTTGTAGGGTCGTATCAGGGTAGGGGAATACCTGATCGGGATTCATCGCATAAAAGTAGCTGATTTTACTGGAGTCTATAGGGGGCGTTTTAATGCCTTTCGCAGCTGATCTGCCCTCGGTTTTGATCGTTGTAGAATCTTTCTTCGTCGGAAGGCTGTCTTGTTTGATCACGGTGTCCCCCAAGGAGTAGAATCCCCGGAGCAAACTGTCAATCATGGGCAGGGGAATCGTATCCGGCGTTTGTGCGGCAGAGGGATTGATACCGGCAAGGGTAAAAATCAGGAAACAAGTGAAGAAAAAGAAACCGTTTTTTTTATCCATAAGGTGATAAATCACGTAAATAAAGTGCTCAACAAGAATGAGTTCTGTAGGAACGACATATCCTTGCCAGATACATAAGTGTCTGGAGTGTTTATAGGAAACATATTTTTCATTCTAAAACGGCTCAAAAATAAATAAAGCATTGGTAAGCGGGAAAAATTAATGGAATTTATGTTTTTATTAAATGTTTTGTCCCAATATCATATCCTACCGCTCCGAAGAACCCCGTATAATAAACTTCGTAGGAATGGTCTTAATAATATCTTTAGGAGTATATCCATGATCAATCTGCTCGAACAACGTCGCCACCGCAACCCTGCCCATTTCAATCCCCTGTTGATCTACAGAAGAAAGCTGTGGCTCAATAAGCGAGGAAAAATCCCAATTACTGAACCCGACAACAGCCACATCTTCTGGAATGCTTAATCTGGCTTCCTTGATAGCGACCATTGCCCCATAAGCGACAAGGTCATTATTGGCAAAAACCCCATCAGGTCGAGTGGGAAGGGCAAGCAATTTCTTCATGGCTTTATAGCCGATTTCCTTCGTTCCTTTATGGCAATTGATAATTAAATGTTTGGCTATGGGAATAGCATTATTCCGTAAAGCACTAAAATATCCTTCCTTCCTGCGCTGGCTAATTGCCAGATTTAGTGGGCCGGCGAGGTGGGCAATGCTGCGGCAAGATTGATCTATAAGGTGTTGGGTGGCTTGGCGGGCGGCTTCAAAATCATCAATGATAACCTTTGGGGCTTTAATTTTATCCGAAATCCGATCAAAAAATACGATGGGAATTTGTCGGGATTGCACTTCATGGAAATGGTCAAAATTTTGGGTTTCTCTGGAATGGGAAACCAAAAATCCATCTACCCGATGTGATAACAAGGCCTTAATATCAATAACTTCCTTCTCGTAAGATTCATTAGATTGGCAAAACATAACGGTATAGCCCTTGGCATAAGCAATTTCTTCGATACCGGAGATTACAGAAGAAAAGAAATGGTGGATAATTTCAGGGACAATTACCCCTATGGTTTTAGTATATTGCTTTTTTAGGCCCAGGGCTATTTTATTAGGTTCGTATTGTAAGGCTTTAGAAAGGGCAATGACTTTACTTTTCGTTGCTTGGCTTATCCTAGGGTCATCTTTTAATGCCCTAGATACTGTTGCAGGAGAAATACCCAATTGTTTTGCAATATCTTTTATCGTAACTTGCCGTCTTTTCATGTATGAGGATAGTAAATTTCGGCTAAATCGTTTATACTCACCAAAATAGCCTTATTTTCAAGTTTAACAAAGAAAAGTTATTGCTTTAACTTTATCTCATACCATAGATGATGAAATAAACGGCGTTTGATTTCTAATATCACACCAAAAATATGCAAGCTTTGGATTTCTGATGATTTTTTTTATGTAGTGGTTCTTATTTAGGAGATATTTTTTT
>JAHDGC010000353.1:0-3025 GCA_020627865.1 Saprospiraceae bacterium
GATATAAACAGTCTAGATGAAGCTTGTAATAAACTTCCTAAACATTCCTTCTTGAGAAGATTTATCGCAAGGCCAGTCAAAGACCATATCACTAAACTCAAAAGCGAACAATATCGCAGAAAGAGATTTTGGGAATCTCCCGAGAGCATAAAATAACCTACTCCAACCGAATCTCCAATGTCTGATAATTCACATTTTCCTCGCCCTTGATGCTCACGCTAACCTTGTTACCAACCCAATCAAATTCCATCACCGCAAAATTTTTCTTATTGATAAACTTGCCGAAACGATATTGATTCGGTTCATCATGCAAATCTGGCCAAGTATGCGTCAAGCCACTGGAAGTAATCTCGTGGATGGTGCTGCCATTCTTCATGTTGATCTTGGAGCATTCCGCAACATGGCGATCTCCACTGATGAGGAATACATTGGGGAGGCTGTATTCGTTGAGGAGGCGTAATAACCGTGCGCGTGCTTTCGGGAAATTCGCCCATTTCTCGAACTGGTGTTCCTTGGGTAAAACCTGAAAACCGCTACCTATAATGTTGACGGTTGCCGTACTCTCGGACAGCTCCTTTTCTAGCCATGCCCACTGTGCTTCTCCCAGCACATCACCATCCGGATTGGGGAAACATTGCCGACCGGTTTTGATCAGTTCATCCCGAAAGTAGCGATTATCTAACAATATAATTTTGATTTCTTTGTCGCCTTCATTATAACAATAGCTGTTGTAAACACCGGCCCTGTCCCAAACCGGATCAGCTTTATTCACATCCAGAAAATCCAGTAGCAATTGCTGGCTTTCATTCTTAGGGCCGTACTCTTTCCCGCAGTCATTTTTGGCATAATCGTGGTCATCCCAAACCCCGTGGATGATGGCCGTACTGGACAATTTTTTATACCCAGGATGATTTTTTACTTTATCGTATGCTGCCTTTTTTTTGCTCATATCTTCCGTATCGGCATAAATAATATCGCCTAACCAAATCCACATATCCGGTTGATTCTGCAAAATAGGTCTCCACATGGTCGGCTCTTTTCTCTGGTTATTACACGACCCGAAAGCAATCTTATCAATGGGTTTGAGTTGTTTGCCTTTGGTGGCAAATGTGCTGGGATCGTTTTGTGCAGCCAAGGTGGTTGCGGCCATGGCAACAAGTATAAATACCAGCACAAATGTGCAGATGGCGTGGGTTAGAATGAAGCATACTTTTTTCATAATATAAAAGTAAGGTATAATTTAATGATAATGTCTTAACTTGACGTTAAAATTAGGGTAGCGTTGTTAATTGGAGCTTAATATGATTGTCTACGGTGTTTAAACGAAAGTTTTTCCCTGCATTAGAAAAATAACATTCCAGCGGAAACGGCTCAATGGCTAATGTTGTCGGAAACCATGTTTTCTTGTTCCCACCAACCAGAATAAATAAGCCCTCTTCATCACCAGCAGCAACAAATCTTTCCAAATCTCCGGAGTATTTTTCGAGTGCTGCATGTTTGTTCAATAGATCAAAACTTGTTTCCACCGAATCGCAAGGCAAACCGGCTTCGCTGATGTTTAAAATGCTTTTTGCGGTAAAATTATTGTTGCTTTTGATGTTTAAATTCTTCCGAGCGATAAACTCAACAATATTTTTATCCTGATCATAAAAATAAACGGCACGGGCATTCCAATTTTTAAAAAGCTGAATGCTGCGGTTTTCAAATTGCAAAATCTCTACTCTTGCTTTTAGCCACGCTAGGGCTTCCTGTTCTTGGTTACTAAAAATATTAAAAGCAAAGTGGTAGTAGCAATCTTGCTCAGCGCGTATAAATGTTAATCTAGATGAACCCACTTCAAAACTCATCCGATTTTCCGTCTCCGATAAAACAGGCAGCCCGATAACAGATTTATAAAACACCTTTTGTGCTTCAAAATTACCGGATTGCAAGATCAGTTCTTTAATCCTCATTTTCGATAATTCTTTTCAATGGTTTCCTCATTTGCATGACACTTACATTCAAGCAGGTTTTTCGGTTTCTGCCGTCGTGGTGGCCTTTTGGAGAGTTTTTAAATTAATGATAATATAAAGAATAATTCCGACAATGATGGAAACATCCGCAATATTAAATATTCCTGTCCGGAGGTTACCTATACCCATATTCATGAAATCAACAACACTGCCATATAGGAAACGGTCAATAATATTACTCAAGCCGCCTCCAATGATAAAGCTAAATGCCATCCCTGACCAGAAATCTACTTCCCTTGAAAACCAGGTATATAACAAGAATATAACCAAAATAACAACCGGAATCATACCCAATACCCAAAAACGAACATTATCCGGAAGGTCAGAACCCAAACTCAGAAAGGCACCGTCATTTTCGGCGTAAATGATCTTGAACATATCGTTGAAATAGCTGGTGCTGGGTTTTCCTTTTAAGGTGCTTTGTGCCCATTGCTTACTAATCTGATCAATTCCGACATTGGCTAAAATGACTAAAATGGAAATAAGGATTTTTTTATTCATGTTTGTTTTTTTCTTTTTTTAGATCGCTTCGTTTTTAGATGTTAGATCATTCGCTGCGCTCATTGTCAGAAGTCAGACGCTTTTTCCTGAAGGGAAGCAATAAGCCATTAGGTATAACTTTCTCCTGTGGGATACCAATCACTACGACGAACAGAAGTCAGACGCCTTTTCGTAAAGAGCAGCCATCAGCTATGCGGCAACCATTTATTAACAGATCACAAATCCACTAATCAGAAAACTATCCCAAATGCCCAAGCTATCCCAAAGGGCTTATTAAACAGTGATTTTACAAATAGTTGTGACATGACTGCTTTTTTATTTAAACCATTAAGAATTTGAGGGTAGTTAAGGGAAACGCACTAAAGCTCGTTTTTTCTTAATGCGTCTTAATGCCTCAATGGTTCAAAGAAATTCACTGTTAATTTAGCCGTTTAGTATATCACGATAGGCAGACTACAAAAAGACCTACCAATCACAAATCCACTAATACTCAATCTTATCCGTTTTATCTT
>JAHDGC010000353.1:3125-7436 GCA_020627865.1 Saprospiraceae bacterium
AACCAATCACCAAACCACTAACCACAAAATTCCCCCAGATGTCTAAACTATTATGATAGGGACCAAACAAAAGCTCCCACTAATTTACTAATCACCAACAGCAAATTTCCCCACAAAACTATAGAAATTTACGAAATATTTGTTTTCCACCAAAAAATACTAACTTTATGGGCAAACAAATCGCTATTTATGGAACCCTTATTTACAAATGATGCCATTACACTAGGACTTTTGATGGTCTTACTGGCCTCAATTTTCTATACCTCAGGTCTGCAAACAGAAGGCTGGAAGAAATTTTATCGTTATGTCCCCGCTTTGCTGCTGTGCTATTTTTTACCCGCTTTGCTGCATTGGCCATTGGGGTTGATCTCTGCACACTGGTTTGATGCCGGATTGTTGGATGTTATTAATTTTCCAATCCCCGAAGGTGCCAGCCATGGGCAAGTCATTGAACTTTTGGATAAAAATGGGATCGGGAAAGCTGTTTATAGTCCATATGAACACCATTCCCAGTTATATTACGTAGCATCTCGTTTTCTGTTACCTGCCTCCTTGATCCTCCTTTGCCTGAGTATTGACATCAAAGGAATCATCAACCTAGGGCCAAAAGCACTCATCATGTTTTTTGCTGCTACAACGGGTATCATTCTTGGTGGCCCGATAGCCTTGCTGTTGACCAGCTATATTGCGCCCGACATCGTTTCGGCTAGTCCCGAAGAACTTTGGCGTGGCCTTTCGACAGTGGCTGGAAGCTGGATTGGTGGTGGTGCAAACCAAACTGCGATGAAGGAAATTTTTGAAGTAGGGGATAACCTGTTTGCCACCATGATTATCGTCGATGTCGTGGTCGCCAATATCTGGATGGGCTTCCTGCTTTATGGAGCCAACATCAGTGAGCGGGTAGACGACTGGCTCAATGCAGATTCCTCGGCCATCGAAGACCTGAAAAAAAGTGTAGCCGATTATCGGGCAAGTATTGAGGAAATGCCAACGACTACGACTATGTTTCTCATTTTGGGTGTGGCATTTGGTGGAGTAGCCCTCTCTCATTTGGGCGCTGATATTCTTACGCCTTTTATGAAAACGTTCAAGGAAACCCTGAGCAGCATGCGCCTCAATTCCCTTATGTCTCACTTCTTCTGGCTCATCGTATTTTCGACAACGATTGGATTATTCCTTTCTTTCACAAAGGCTCGAAAATTAGAAGGTGCCGGAGCATCTAAGTGGGGAAGTATCTTTATCTATATTTTAGTTGCAACCATTGGTATGAAAATGAACCTTGGAGAAGTGTGGAGTAACATCGGCCTTTTCGCCATCGGAATTGTCTGGATGCTGGTTCATGTAATTATTTTGTTGGTAACAGCAAAGCTCATCAAGGCGCCATTCTTCTTTGTAGCGGTCGGTAGCCAAGCTAATGTCGGAGGCGCAGCATCAGCACCTATTGTCGCATCGGCTTTTAGTCCAAGCCTCGCACCTGTCGGTGTTTTGATGGCGGTTTTGGGTTATGCTTTGGGGACATATGGTGCGATTATTTGTGCCTATTTGATGCAGGGCGTTGTGGGGTAATAATAACAACTGTAGGGTCACAATGCATTGTGACCCTACAGTTGTCATATTTTCAACACCATTTCATCCGCCATCTTACGTGGCATGTCCTTACATTGTTTGATCAACTCCGCCTTCAATTGATCGGTATCAAGACCATCCTTATTTTGGGTAAACATATAATCCTTCGAGCATTCGAGTACTTTGTCAAAAGTTTTTCCGGCTTTAGAGAACAAGGCCCTCATCTCGTCTTTCTTTTTTGCCTTATTCAAGGTTTCCATTTCTACCTGTAAAAGAATGGACGGTTGGGCGCAGTTGCACAGTTCTTGTGCAATAGCATTATAGTTCACTTGGTTTGCTTTGGAGTTGCCATCTGATTTGCAGGCGGTAAAAAATATGAGGAGGCCAACCAATATGGAAAGAATGAATTTTACGTGCATGATTTTTGATTAAGGTGAAAGGCAAAGTTAGGGTTTAGGAAGTTAATTTCAAAACTGTATCTTGGGGAAACGTTTGGGGGCGAATGCAATTCGCCCGTACAATTCGCCCGCGATTATTGACGGTACTCTAATCCAATTGCTCATAATCTCCCAAATAAACCAAGCCCGCCCAATAATACGGTGTCCTATCAAATGAAGGGATGTCATTATTTTTGAGATACTTGAGTTTGGCCAACTGCAAAGCACTTGGTTTCGTTTTATCTTGCTTGAGCTGAAGATAAAAGTCGGATAAAATTTTTGCGGTGGCACTTGAATTGACATTCCATAAACTAGAAATCAGGCTATTGGTCCCAGCATAAGTAAACCCTCGCCCTAAGCTCATCACCCCTTCACCCGGTATATGTTTTCCGATATTGGTTTGGCATGCACTCAGTACAACCAAATCGGTATTTATTTCTTTATGGTATAACTCATCCATATAAAATCTGTCTTTATAAAGAATAATATGAGGCCTGTCTTCATGATAAGCACTTTGCGCATGAGCAGATACATGTGTGATTTTATTGCCGGATATATTTTTCTCAAATAGTTCTTTTGTTACTCTTTTGTTTTGAAACAATGCTACCGAAGAGAAAGTATTTAGGATAGTTGTGACTTCACTGTTAGGGAAAATATAAGGTTCAAAAACGACGATTTCATTCGCATAAGATTTCTGTGCTTTTTCAAATCGTTTGCCGAAAATGGTAAAGGAATAATCTAGCCAAATTTCGTAATCCTCCATCAGGTATTGGGCATCATTCAAATGTGTTGCGATATTGGTCGTTAGGGCATCAAAAGGCAAATAACTTAAGGAACCATCCGGAATCAAAACCAGTTGTTGAGGATCATTCAAGCACAAATCTCCAATTAATTCCTCATGAAGACGGTTGGACAATTCCAAGAATGCGCCAGGTTTATTTGTTATGGCAGAAGAATTTTCAAAATAACTTAAAAATTGCTTGATCTGTTCATCCAAAATATACTTGTGCTCAAATTTGTGCAATCTCAATTTATCATTGTGAGCGATTAAGGCATAGTTGTTATGAAGTCCTGAAAAATATTGAACAACTACAGTTTCGTGCTGTATGCCTAATCGTTTTTGCAACTCAGGAAGTGAAGTAATATTTATCTCTTCTACAAGCGCGAAAAATTTCGGATAATCTTTTTGGAGTTGTTGTTTAAAATCTTGTAAAGCATCTTGGGCGTTTTTAAGTTCTGCTAGGTTTTCTTCATGGGCAGATTCCCCAACTGCTTGTTGTGCTGTATTCATTTTACTAGCTAAATTTTTGGATTTTACCCGTAAACTATCCGGTAAAAATGTAAAAGCATCGGCCTTTTGCATCGCCTCAAGCAAAAGTATCGCCTTGCTTTTCTCAAAAAAATAGTAAGCTGCTTCCGGATCATCATTTGCATGGCAAATACCAATAGCCCTTTCATAAATCGGAAGGGCTTGCGCTCGCCAAAATAATTGGCTCTTCTGACCCAAATTTTCTGACCGGATAAGATCAAGGAGTTGGTCTGCAATTTTCAGTGCAGAAAGCGCTTGTTTGGTGTTTTGTTTATTTCCTGAAGTCGAAAATACCAGCTCATTAGCACGGGCATAATCTCCTAGGTAAGTAATCAGATCGACTTTGTTAGCATTGTGTTGTACCGCTTCCAAGGTTGGAAAGTTTTTTATTTTAGTCAACGTTGTAATGGCTTCTTTAAATTTTGTCAATGCTTTGTTGTACTCTTTTTTTAATAAATGATACTCTCCGATATTATCACAAGCTTGGGCGAGTCCAGTCTGATTTTTGATTTTTCTCGCTAATGCTTTCCCCTCCTGCAACCAAGATAATCCAATATCCAATTGATTGATCTTAAGGTAGGCCATGCCAATGTTATTCCTTGCGACTGCCACTTTTGAAAAATCTTCTTCTTGGAGAAAAAGATCGTGACATACCTTGAAATCTTCAATGGCTTCCGGATAGCATTGTAACGCATAATAACCGTTCCCCCGATTCAGATAAAATATAGCTCTATTGGCGTGATTTGACCTAGATAGAAAACCGGACATTCCATTCAGGGTGTCCAATGCTTCTTGATAATGTTTTTGCTGATTTAACAGGTCTGAAAAATCAATCAAGGCTTTTAAGGTAAGTGTTGAGTCAACTCGTCGATTTGTTTGATCTAGGGCGATTTTGTAAATCGTAGAAGCTTGCTCATATTTTCCTTGTTCACTGTAAATATTGGCCAGAATCTTATACGTTTTCAATATCTGTTTCTCGTCTTTTGCTTTTTTTAAAAG
>JAHDGC010000354.1 GCA_020627865.1 Saprospiraceae bacterium
TCCTTTATTAGATAATAAAAACATATATAAATCCCGTGTATTATGGAGGTGAACCCATTGAAAATAATAACTCATTGATAGATACTGATATAGCAGTACAGCAACGAATCGAGACAAACGGAAAGGTGAGTTCTGGGAATATAATTGATTATCATGCCGGAGAAGAAATATTATTATTACCTGACTTCGAAGTTGAACTGGGGGGCGCTTTCCATGCCTATATTTTACCGTGCGAATAAGAATCAATTTTTTGGCCGGATGTATACATAGCGTTGCATCTGGCCAAAAAAGTAAAATATGATTAACTAAAATCTAATATCTAACAGCGCAGCGATCTAAAAATGAGTGAAACGAATGGTCTAAAATCTAAATCTTCATCTTCTTCATCCGCGCCATATCCCGCTTATTCTCCCTTTCCTTAATCGCATGCCGCTTATCATAAGACTTCTTACCCGAAGCCAACACAATTTCCAATTTCGCAATTCCCCGCTCAGAAAGATACAGCCGATAGGGTACGATTGTAAAACCTTTCTCCTTTACTCGGCGCTCCAACTTCTTCAACTCCTGCTTTTTCAGCAACAACTTCCGCGTTCGCCTAGGCTCATGATTAAACTGGTTCCCATATTTATATTCCGCAATAAACATACTCCTGACATAAAGCTCGTTCTTCTTAAAGACACAGTAAGCATCCTTAAGGTTTACTTCTCCCAACCGAACCGATTTTATCTCGGTTCCCGTTAGCATAATCCCAGCCTCATATTCCGATAGAAAATGAAATTCATGCGCTGCCTTCCGGTTGATAATCTCTATTTCTCTTTTTTTCTGCTCTTTAGCCATGTAAGTTTATTTAATGTTACTTTTTTCGATAATGATAAGTTTCGTCTATAAGGTAAGTATACTTGTAAGGCTAGGCTATAAGCCATATACTCTAAGTTAACCCGCCAAATCCATCTGGCTTCTCGGGGGTATTCATCTTATAGTTAGCATCTCTACTTTATCCCCAAACTCCAAGATTAACCACTACCGCGTCTGATATCTGACAGCGAAGCGGTCTCTATAGCGGAGCGGTCTTTTGTTTCACAATCCCCAATATCTGCATCGCCTTAAACGAAGCCGTCTGTTCCGCACTTTTCTTATTAAAATCATCCGCCGTAGCCGTTTCCGTATTATCAATCAGTACAGCTACCTTGAATCGATCCCTTTTATCAAATTTATACTTCTTTTTCATTTTATACGAAACTGCCTTGCCATTTTTTTGACACCATTCCAATAATTGACTTTTATAATTGTCATCAAAACTTTCTAGAGAGTGAATATCTATGTATTTTCTCAGAATGGTATTCACAACATAATCTTTGGTATGGTTATAACCACTTTCGAGATATACGGCACCCACCAACGCTTCTAGAGCATTCCCCAGCATAGACTTACTCAGTTTGGTATTATTATACTGTGATAAGAATACATCAAGCCCCATTTTGTCTGCGATCGTATTGAGGGTAGCCCGCTTCACGATCTTTGAACGCATTTTGGTCAGGAAACCTTCATTTTTGTTAGGATATTTTTTAAAAAGATACTCTGCTACAATCGTTCCCAGAACAGCATCGCCTAGATATTCCAAGCGTTCATTACTTTGAATCGCATATAATTTACTATTCAAAGCTGATTTATGATAAAATGCCAGCTTATATAGGCCCATATTGTAGGGAACAAAACCAAGAATTGACTTAAGCCTTCTCGCAAAATTTTTGTCCTTAGACAAATAAAGATTGTAAAACTTTAATAAAAACCTCAAACCGCTTAAAATTTCAGACAGTTAACAAATAGAAAGATAGCCAGCATCGTTCCGGACAGGCTTCTTAGACTCAAATGCTAGGGTCAATTAGCTGTGAACATAAAAGACCATGCATTTTAGTGGTAACACTAAAACTTAATTCCCGCTTAATTAAGATGTATATGGGCGAAAAATCACCCTTAAGAAAGTTTGTGATGGAGTGAGGTCTTACATTTCAAAGAGAAAATGAAGAACACTACTCCCCAAAAAGGCAGTTGATAAAGGCTGCCTATATCGAAATGAGGTTTCATAAAACTGTCTTGGGATGTCCCAGTAGGTACTGACAGCGCTATTTTGCATTCATATTAAAAAGGCGCTGTCGGCAGCAAATGTAAGTTTTATGAAACACAGTTTTCTAGAAAAACGCTAGGAAAACTGCTTGAAAATGATTGAAGAATTATGACCGCCAAAGCCAAATGTATTACTCAATACGGCTCTTAATGGCCTTTCCTGTACCTCATTGAAGGTGAGGTTGAGTCTAGGGTCTATATCAGGGTCATCTGTAAAATGATTGATCGTTGGCGGTACAAAATTATGGCGCATGGCCAATATGCCGGAAATCGCTTCAACCGCTCCGGCGGCTCCTAGAAGGTGCCCTGTCATTGATTTTGTCGAGCTGATATTCATGTTATAAGCATGATCTCCAAAAACTTTTTTGATCGCCTTGGTTTCAGCTATATCTCCAAGTGGTGTAGATGTTCCATGTACATTTACGTAATCTACGTCTTCAGGGTTCATTTTGGCTTCTCTAAGTGCAAATTCCATGACGTTTTTTGCACCAATCCCCTCGGGGTGTGGTGCAGTAATATGGTGAGCATCGGCGTTCATACCTGTTCCGGCCACTTCTGCATATATTTTCGCGCCTCTTTTCTTGGCGTGTTCGTATTCCTCCAAGATTAAAGCTCCGGCACCTTCTCCCAATACAAACCCATCTCGGTCTGCATCAAAAGGGCGGGAAGCCGTTTTGAAATCATCGTTGCGCATGGAGAGTGCTTTCATCGCATTAAAGCCTCCTATACCTGCTTTTGTTATGGCTGCTTCTGATCCCCCAGTGATGATAACATCAGCTTTACCAAGGCGAATATAATCAAAAGAATTGACAATTGCATGCGTTGAGGAGGCGCATGCAGAAACTGTACAGTAATTTGGCCCCCTAAAGCCATATTTTATGGAAATTATTCCGGCGGCTATGTCCGAAATCATCTTGGGAACCATGAACGGGTTATATCTGGGGGTGCCTTGTCCAAGGGCGAAACCTTCAATTTCTTTTTCCAGAGTGGCCAGTCCTCCAATACCAGACCCCCAAATGACACCAGCCATATCAAGGTTTATCTTTTCAACATCCAAGCCAGAATCTTGGAACGCTTCGGCAGCAGCAATTTGGGCAAATTGTGCAAAAATATCTGATCTGCGAGCCTCTCTTCTATCGAAATATTGGCTGGGATCGTATGATTTAACTTCGCAGGCAAATTTTGTTTTAAAATTGCTGGCATCAAAGCGAGTGGTTAAATCGGCTCCGCTTACCCCTTTTTGTAGGGCTTCTAACAGCTCAGCTACTGTATTCCCTATGGGGGTAATGGCTCCTATTCCTGTTATAACAACTCTTCTCATGGATGAAATTGGTTTTTGATTTGTCCCTAATAAAGTAGTCAGAAATTTAGATCAAATTTCTGACCCTTCGATTTTTTGTCTGGATTTTTATGACAGTTGGGTATTAAAAGCTTGGCCAAGAAGTAAAATAATATAAAGGAGCCAAGTATCTTATGGTTGGGATACCCTGATATGCATAAAAAAATACAGGAAAGTCGGTTTTCTAAAACGTTTCCAATAAAAAAGAAACACAAATCGATATATTATATCGGTTTGTGTTTCTTTTTTCTGTGCGGGAATCCCGCTAAGCTTTGTTTTCTTCTTCTTTTGTAGCGAGATTTTTTTCAAGATATTCGATAGCTTCGCCAACAGTGGTAATGTTTTCAGCCTTTTCGTCTGGAATAGCTATCTCGAATTCTCTTTCAAAATCCATGATGAGTTCTACGGTATCCAGCGAATCCGCACCTAGATCATTCGTGAAATTAGCTTCATGCGTAACTTCAGACTCATCAACTCCTAATTTGGTAACGATGATTTTGGTAACTCTTTTTGTAATACTAGACATAATAGTTAAAGTTTATGATTTTATATAAATGACATGTATTAGAGATGCAAAATAATACATAACTAAATTGATAACCAAAGGATTTATAGTATTTTTTATGATTTTATCTTTATATAACGCAATATCTAGAGATAAAAGGTGTTATTGGTTTCTGAGTTTATGGAATTCGACAAAAGTGCCCGATTTTTTTATGAAATTCGGCTTGTCATAGATTGTGCTAATTTTTATGATTTATATTTGAAGTTTTATTCAAAAAATCTTCATTTTTATATAAAAAAGATAATTATTGTCTTTTTTACACTAATTAATGTGTTTGATCCAATTTTTTGACGTAATTTTCCAGCAAGAATATATTTTTTAACTAAACTTTAATTTCCGTGAAAATCACAGATCACCAAAAAACAAAGATTGTTGCTACAATCGGGCCTGCCTCTAATTCATATGCGAACCTGTTAGATTTGGTTAAGGCTGGAGTCGATGTGTTTCGGCTCAACTTTTCTCACGGAACGCACCAAGATCATCTTGAGGTTATCAATCATATTTCTTATATCAATGAGAAATATAATCTTCATGTTAGTATTTTGGCAGATTTACAGGGGCCAAAACTTCGGGTAGGTAAAATTGAGAACAATGAGTTGAAAGTAAGAGAAGGGGATATGCTCACCTTTGTGAATGAAGAATGTATCGGGACAAGGGAGCAGATTTATATGAGCTACAAGCAGTTTGCGCAAGATGTAAATGCAGGGGAAAGGGTGCTGATAGATGATGGAAAATTGGTTTTTGAGGTTGTAGAAACCAATAAGGTGGATAGGGTGAAGCTCAAAGTGTTGTATGGTGGCGTGTTGTCTTCTAATAAGGGCGTGAATTTGCCTAACACTAAAATTTCCTTGCCTTCCCTTACGGAAAAAGATCAAAAAGACCTCGATTTTATCCTGACGCAGCCTGCTGTAAATTGGATTGCGCTCTCTTTTGTGCGTTCCGCGAAGGATATTAAAGACCTGAAAAAAATTATTGAAAAGCATGGACATAGGGCTAAGGTCTTGGCGAAGGTTGAAAAGCCGGAAGCCATAGAACGGATAGATAAAATCATCAAGGCCTCTAACGCGATTATGGTCGCTAGGGGAGACTTGGGGGTTGAGATGCCGATGCAAAAACTTCCTTTATTACAAAAAGAGATCATTAAAAAATGTATCCAATGGGCCAGACCCGTTATCGTGGCTACCCACATGATGGATAGTATGATCAAACAACCAATTCCAACTAGGGCAGAAATTACCGATGTGGCTAACGCCGTACTAGACGGAGCAGATGCCGTGATGCTTAGTGGCGAAACTTCCGTCGGAGCGCATCCGGTAAAAGTGGTGGAAGCCATGAATAAAATCATCGAGCAAGCCGAACAGGTTTTTTCGATCAAAGGACGTAGGCCGAAGCCATCATCGAAGTCGAGAACTTTCATTTCTGATGCGGTTTGCTTTAATGCGGCAAAAACAGCGGAAGAATTGGGGGCAAAAGCCATTGTCGGGATGACGAGTTCGGGCTACACGGCCTTTAAGGTGTCTAGTTATCGCCCAGATTCCAGAATCTATATCTTCTCGGATAGTGTACATATGCTTTCTACCCTGAATCTGGTTTGGGGTGTCAAATGTTTTTATTATGATAAATTTACTTCAACAGATGAAACCATACAGGATGTGGCGGATATTTTACTGAAAATTGGCGTGGTTAAGAAGGATGACATCATCGTCAATACGGCCAGCATGCCGCTCCACCGGAGGCATCGGACGAATATGCTGAAGGTAACGGTGATAGAGTAAAGGCCATCCAGAATGATTTTGAAAAAACGTAGAGCCGCGATGCATCGCGGCTCTACGTTTTTTCGGCATATTTTGAAGGTTTTATGGACAGCCTAATTCATAAATAAAAAATATGAAAAGGGTTACTTTTGGATGGTTCAATACAATAATGGGTAGATTAAACGTATATTTTCATTTGAAAATAACTTTAGAACCAGAGACTACGATAATCATTTCACAAAAATAACCAATCATGAAACGACCCTTTTTTGCTTTTACGATGATGTTGCTATTGTTTGTAACCTCAGCTTTTGTAGCTACAGAAAACTACCAAGATTCCAATAACGATCCGGCTGTTTATAAACTTATGGAAGTTACTTTTTTATGGGACTTACTGAAAGAAGAATATCAACCAATTAGGGACAGAGACGACACTTGGCTAGACGTAGGATTCCGTTCTAAATATGCGATGGCCAAAAAGTATGCTTCTTTAGAAATGATCGAAACGGCATTTGGCTGCCCCGTTTTTTTAAGAGGGCCTCATGATAAAGACATGAACTTTAAGTCTAAGACTTCTTTTGGGTATTATAATCCTGAATTTGTAGCTAAACTCCGAACAAGCATTGAGCTTGCTTTGAAAAAGCCATTATTTAAAAAAGTGACCAAGCAAGTATATCAGCAGCATTTAGAAAGCATGGCAAGGACTTATCATAATGCTTATACTTATCTGAATAAGGAGGCTGGACTTCAGGGACTCCAAAGGGAATATTTGTTTCTTATGACAAAGCCAGAAGGAATAGATACCGGCTCTTTTCAAGAAAAATTTAGGGCTTACGCGGAATCTTTGGCGAAAAACCAACAAGCAGATGTTTACGAAGGATTTACAGCGCCTGCCTTTTGGTTACGACGTTCCATTGATGGTACTTCCAAGCAGCTATTTGAATTATTAGATATGGTAATCAAAGAAATGGAAAAGGCTTAGTAAACCTCTGCCGTCAGAATGCCTGTTGCAATACTTCTTTTGCAACAGGCATTTGCTATTAATGTCCCATGACCAAGAAAACTATTGCTCATTGTATACTATTTTTTATCTTTGTGTGCAAATTCAATAATATTAAATTTTATATTATATATTTGTCGCGTTGATGCCCAATTCAGCCGTTATTTTATAGTATAATACTCACACTATCAAACCATTTTTATTTTTTATGGAGATTAAGATCATTAATACTTCCAGTAACCAACTGCCACAGTATGAGACGGAAGGCAGTGCCGGTATGGACATCAGGGCGAATCTAAACGAAGCGGTTACCTTGAAGCCTTTAGAAAGAACATTGATCCCCACTGGGCTTTTTATGGAAATTCCGAAAGGATACGAAGTGCAGGTTAGGCCTAGAAGTGGACTGGCTTTTAAAAGAGGGCTGACTTTAGTGAATACTCCTGGAACGATTGATAGTGACTATCGGGGCGAAATTAAAGTCATAATGATAAATTTATCTGGTGAACTGCAAACTGTTTCCCCTGGAGAACGTATAGCTCAAATGGTAGTGGCTAGATATGAACAGGCTACTTGGAAGGAAGTGGAACAGTTGAGCGCAACGGAAAGAGGAGCAGGAGGATTTGGC